>JASLJL010000188.1 GCA_030152405.1 Gordonia sp. (in: high G+C Gram-positive bacteria)
TGTCGCCGCACACCGGGCACGGCACCCCGGTGCGGGCGTGCACCCTCAGTCCGGTCCGCTTCTCCGACTTCATGGTCGCGACCTCGCTGTCCTCCAGGCGCTCTGTCGCTTCGAGGAGAACGCCTCGAGTCGCTTCGTAGAGCGCGTCCAGCTGGTGATCGTCCAGGTTCTTGGCGGTGGCGAACGGCGACAGTCTGGCGGTGTGCAGGATCTCGTCGGAGTAGGCGTTGCCGACGCCGGAGATCACGCGTTGATCGGTGATCAGGTTCTTGATCCGCGACGAATGCGCATGCACGATCGAGCCGAAGTCGTCGCGTGAGAGTGACAGGACATCGGGTCCCAGCCCGGCGATGCGTTCGACGTCGGAGGTGTCGCGCACGATCCATGCGGCGAGCCGCTTCTGCGTGCCCGCCTCGGTGACGTCGAACCCCTCGCCGGGCAGCCCGCAGTGGATGCGCAGGGCGATGGGGCTCTTGCCTCCCGGGCGCAGCGGTCTGGGCGACAGCTCACCGCTCCACCTCACCCACCCGGCACGCGACAGGTGGATGACGAGGTCGATCTCGTCTCCGCCGCCCGCGGAGTCGGCATCTCGAGCGGAGTCGGCGGGAGCGGTCCGGATGACGAGGTACTTGCCGATCCTGTCGACGGTCGTGACGACGCGTCCGGGGAGCTCGGTGTACGCCGGGTCGGCGGTCTTCAGAACGGACAGTGACGCGACGTCGACCCGGCGGATGGGCAGTCCGGCCATGCGTGAGTCGAGGTACGACGCGATCGCAGACACTTCGGGGAGTTCCGGCATATCACCAGTGTGTACCGAGTGGGTGGTGCGGCGCATGCGATGTGGTTGGGTAGGCAGATGACTGATCGCCTGTCGGACGCCGAGCTCGCGGCCCGGATCGCCGAGGGCGCCGGCGAGATCTTGAACGGCATCCGACACGGCGATCTGCTGGGCGGACGACTGCTGGGCGACGTCGGCGACACTCTTGCGCAGGCATGGATCTCGACGGTCCTCCGCACGCATCGACCACACGACGCGGTCCTGTCCGAGGAAGCCGCCGACGTGGGCGACCGCTCGTCGTCGTCGCGCGTGTGGATCATCGACCCGTTGGACGGCACCACCGAGTTCGCGATGGGGACGGCCGATTGGGCGGTCCACGTGGCCCTCGCGGTGGACGGCGGACCCGACGTGGCGGCGGTGTCTCTTCCGGCGCACGGGGAACTGTTCCGCAGCGACGACGTGTCTCCGGCGGACGGCCCGCTCACTCGTCGTCTCGCCGTCTCCAGGTACGGGCACTCGTACCATTCGGCTGCTGTCGCCGACCGTCTCGGCATGGACGCCGTGCACATCGGTTCGGCGGGCGCGAAGGCGATGGCCGTCGTCCGCGGCGACGCCGACGCGTACGTCCACTCCGGCGGCCAGTACGAGTGGGACAACTGCGCGCCCGTCGGGGTGGCGCTGGCGGCCGGGCTGCACTGCAGCCGGCTCGACGGCCGACCGATCGTCTACAACAACCCGCAGCCGTACATGCCGGACTTCGTCATCTGTCGGCGGGAGATCGCCGACGACGTTCTGGAGGCCGTGTCGTCTCCCTGGTGACTGCTCGGCCCGTTCTGGGCGGCGGGCTCATCTGAATGACGGACGCGCATCTGGTCACTGGGCGCATGCGGTGCCAGTCTTGTTGACATGTCCGACACGAATGGCCCGCAGCCGCCGAACGGTGATCCGCGCCGGCCTGGTCAGGATCCCTACAAGTACAACCCGTACGACCCGACACAGCGCCCCGGCCGGCCGACGCCCCCGGTACCCGGTCCGACGGAGCCGTTCGGCACCGGCCCGGCGTACGACCGGACGCAACAGTACGGCGCGGCCGACCAGAACGCCGGCCTGCCGTACCCGGCGGCGGGGCAACCTGTCGGCTCTCCTCCGCCGGGGGCGCCCCCGTACGGGTACCCGGGCCCCGGTCCGTACCCGCCGCCGCCGAACAACTCGAGTAAGGCGGGGATCTGGATCGCGGTGATCGCCGTGGTCGTGCTCGTCGGCGGCCTCGTGACGTTCTTCATCGTCCGCGGCGACGACTCCCCCTCGACCGTCGCCGCGTCGTCGTCGACATCGACAGCCTCCTCGACCGAGACGTACCCGTCGTCGGGCGCACCGTCGTACAGCACGCAGCCGTCGTACACCTACGAGCCGCCGGCCACGAGCACCACGTCGTCGGTCACGTACTACGGCTCGATCGCGGTGTCGAGGACGACGGGCAACGTCGGCTACGCGACCAACAGTCTCACCGAGAGCGCAGCGGTCGACGCCGCTTTGAGCCAGTGCGGACAGTCGTCGTGCGAGACCGTGGTCCGCTTCTGGAACGCGTGCGGGGCTGTCGCGCAGTCGCAGGCGAATCTGTACTGGGGCTGGGGCTACGCGGGCACTCGGCAGGGCGCGATCGACCAGGCCGTCTCGCATGTGCAGGGCGCGCAGCCGAAGCTGTTGACAGCGCAGTGCACGCTGAATGCGGGCGACTCGTCGGCCGGCGGTTCGGCCTCCTGACCTCAGCCTCGTCTGCGCAGCAGGTAGATGTCCATGATCCAGCCGAGACGGTCGCGCGCCTCCGCTCGTTTCCGGACGATCTCGTCGGTGACGTCGGCGACGCGGCCGCTCACCAGGATCTGATGCTCGGTTCCGACGTACGCGGCCCAGTAGACGATGTCGTCGGGTGACGCCGTCTCTCGGAAGGCCAGCGCCGAGTCGAGCATGACGATCTGATTCAGATCGGCGCCGGGCGGGGTCGAGGCGAGGCGCCGTCCGGTCGTGGTGGTGATCGGCTCACCGATGCCGTGCGCGACGATCCCGTGTGCGGCGGTCAGCGCCGACGCACTGGTGACGCCCGGGATGACGGCGACGTCGAGCTCCGGTCGTGCGGCGACGAGGCGGTCGGTGATGCGGAGCGTCGAATCGTAGAGTGCGGGGTCGCCCCACACGAGGAACGCGGCGCTCCCGCCGTCGGGCAGATGCTCGTCGAGTGCGGCTCCGACCGCGTCCACCCGCGCGGCGTGCCAGCGTCGGACCTCGGCCTCGTAGTCGCTCGGATTCCGGTCGCGCGGCGGATCCGGCACGACGACGACGCGGTGCCCGGCCCTGGCGTGAGCGTCGAGCATCCGAGTGCGGACCGCCGTCAGCTCCGACGTCCGATCCCCTTTGTCCAGGAGCAGGAACACGTCGGTGGCCGCGATGGCGTCGACCGCTTCCAGCGTGATCTGACGCGCACCGCCCGGGCCGATGCCGATCACGCGGAGCGTGAGGCGTTGATGTGAGGACATTGTGCTCCCGGCAGGATTCGAACCTGCGACACCCGCTTTAGGAGAGCGGTGCTCTATCCCCTGAGCTACGAGAGCGAGACTGGCGGACTTCATCCTGACCGGTCACACGGGCGGCCACGATGGGGATTGCGGCGCCCGACTCCGAGCAGTCTACGTGAGGTGTTTCGCGCAGGCCTGGGTGACTCACGCGAGGCGCATTCCCTCTACCGACAGCAGCGGTGGTGCCGGATTGTGTGCCGCTCACATCGACGAACGAAGGGCCCGCCGGGTCGGCTCAGTCGCCGATCCGAATCGCGTTGGCCCCGGACGGGTCCACGCATTTCAGGTACGACTCGGCGTGACTTCGACCGTCGACGCAGGGCCAGTTGCAGTCCCAGCCCTGCACGGTGAG
>JASLJL010000234.1 GCA_030152405.1 Gordonia sp. (in: high G+C Gram-positive bacteria)
CACTCCGCCCAGAAGTCGACGAGCACCGGCCGGTCGGCCTGGAGCACCTCCGCGGTCCAGGTGGCGTCGGTGACGTGCTTGGTGTTGGCTCCCACGTTGGGTCTCCTCAGTTGTTCTCGTACGTGGCGGGTGTCAGGTGGGGTCGACGGGGAGGTCAAGGATGTACCGCTCGGCATCGAGCGCCGCAGCACAACCGGTGCCCGCCGCGGTGATCGCCTGCCGGTAGGTGTGGTCGACGAGATCGCCGCACGCGAAGACGCCGGGGATGTTGGTGTACGTGGAACGACCCTCGACCTTCACGTAGCCGTCCTCGTCGAGATCGATCTGCCCGCGGACGAGTTCACTGCGAGGGTCGTGGCCGATGGCGACGAACATGCCGGTGGCCGCGAGAGCGCGGGTCTCGCCGGTCACGGTGTCGGTGAGTTCGAGCTCGGACACCGAGCCCTCGCCCTTGACTGCCGTGACGGCAGTGTTGGTGACGAACTCGATCTTGTCGTTGTCGCGGGCGCGCTCGAGCATGATCTTCGACGAACGGAACTCGTCACGGCGATGGATCAGGCTGACCTTTCGCGCGAACTTGGTGAGGAACGTGGCCTCCTCCATCGCGGAGTCTCCGCCGCCGACGACGACGATGTCCTGTTCCTTGAAGAAGAACCCGTCGCACGTCGCGCACGACGAGACGCCGCGGCCGAGCAGCTCCTGTTCGCCGGGGACGTTGAGATAGCGGGCGGCGGCGCCCATCGCCAGGATGACCGCCCGTGCGCGGTGCACCTCTCCCCCGACCTCGACCTCTTTGATGTCGCCTTCGAGGCGGATGGCGTCGACCTCTTCGATGCGCAGGTCGGCGCCGAAGCGGATCGCCTGCTCGCGCATCTCGTCCATCAGCTCGGGGCCTTGGATGCCCTTCTGGAATCCGGGAAAGTTCTCGACTTCGGTGGTGGTCATCAGAGCGCCGCCAAACGAGACGCCCTCGAAGACGACCGGCGACAGCTCGGCACGCGCAGCGTAGATCGCTGCCGTGTACCCGGCGGGTCCCGATCCGACGATGATCAGGTCGTGGATCTGGTTCTCGGTGTCGCTCATCTATCCTCCGTGTCGCGTGTGTAGAGCCAGCTGTTTCGCGCGGCTCAAACTTCAACACAAGGATATGGGCTGATGTTCCCGTCAGCCTCGGGCGCTCCGATTCAGCGGCGGTTCATCGTCTCGATCGTCTGTCGAATGCGTACCTGGACATCGTCCGGCACGGGGATCTCCTCGTCGCGCAATGTGTGCAGATCGGCGATCGTCGCATCGACTGCCGCGGCGAGGTCTCGAGACGCCGCTCCGTCGTGTTCCATCAGAATCTGTCCGCCTGCCCTCACGTGTCTGCTTGATCCTCTCATCAGTTAGACGCACGGAACCGGCGTTCGGTTCCATGCGTGCGGGCTTGGGCGTGTCGGGAGTTCGGTCAGTCGGAGTCCTTCAGGTGACCGAGGACCATGGCGAGCTTCTTTCGTGCCCGGTTGCATCGACTCTTGATCGTTCCCACGGGGACCCCGAGTTGTTCGGACGCCTCCGCCACGCTGTGCCCGTACACGTCGACGAGGACGATCACCGCCCGCTGGTCGGGCGGCAGCACGTCGAGGGCCCGGCCGATGGAGACGGACAGATCGACGTCGGCGTTGTGGTCCTGTGGATCGATGAGCGTCTCGTCGTCGTCGAGGAGCGGCGCAGAGAGATGATGCTTCACGCGGCGCAGTCGATCGAGGGAGGCGTTCAACACGATCCGGTGCATCCAGCTGGAGACGGTGCAGTCGTGGCGGAATCTGTGGGCCTGAGAGTGGATGGACAGGAGTGCGTCTTGCAGGGCGTCGGATGCGTCGTCGTGGTTTCCCGTGGTTCGCAGTGCGACCGCCCACAGCTTGTTCTGGTGCCGCGCTATGAGTTCTGCGAACGCGGTCCCCTCACCATCGGCGTGGTCTCGCAGTAGTTCGTCGTCGCTTCGTGCGTCGATCGTCCCCCGATTCATGCGATGAGACTAAGCAGGTTCGGCGTCCGATTTAGCGGTTTCTACGCAGTTGTGGATAACGTACGGCTCATGTCGTCCGTTCGTCGGATAATTCTGTGGATGAACCGACGGCTTGTGCACAACCAGGTGGTCAGGGCGGTAGGCGTAGTGGTGTCCGCCTCGACGACTATCCTCGAGACATGAGCGACGACGCCCCACTGGCGACATGGAAGGCCGCGCGATCGATGGACCGGATCGCGGTGCCGGGACAGCTGCAGCTGACGAAGACGCACGTAGTGTTCGAGCCGAAGAGCAAGCGGGCCGCGGGCGCCCGATTCTCGGTGGCCCATAAATTCGTCGCCGGCGTGGGAACCGCCCCGGGCACGGGCAAGTTCCTCAGCGGAGGAAAGCAGGATCGGCTGTGTCTGACGCTCGGTGACGGATCGGAATGGCTGTTCGTGATCTCGGATCTCGAGTCGGCGACCGCACGGATCCGCGCCGCCGTCGTCGACAAGGGTCAGAACACCCGCTCGTAGGTTGCGGTGAACATGTCGGTCACGGTCGCGTGGATCGCGTCGACGTCGAAGAGCTCCGGGCCCACCTCCGGGCCGATGG
>JASLJL010000258.1 GCA_030152405.1 Gordonia sp. (in: high G+C Gram-positive bacteria)
ACGGGTACGCCGTCCGCCGTGACGACGCACGCGTCCATCGCGGAGTTGTCGAACAGCGGAACCGGCCACCGGGTCGTCACCTCGGATGCGAGGACGCGCCCGCGAGCGTGTGCGAGGGGGACGGTCTCGACCGGGAGCGCGGTCGCGGCGGCCGCTATCCGGGCGCGGTGCTCGTCGACGGTGATCACAGTGCGGCGGTCCTCTCCGCCCACGCGGCGTAGCCGCCGTCGAGCAGGGCGATGTCGGAGTTCGGATGGACGGCGGTCAGCGCCGCGGCCGCCGCCCGGGCGCGCGGTCCGCGTTGACAGTAGACGACGGTGACCGCGCCGACCGGGACGGCGCGCGCGTCGGCGAGCACCACCTCGAGCGGGACGTGCACCGATCCGGGAATGGCGCCTGCGGCCACTTCGTCCGGCTCCCGGACGTCGACGAGGACCGTGCGGGTCGACGTCGAATCGTCGTCTGTCAGGTCGGCGGCTGTCACTCGACGCAGGGGTGTGGTCGGTGTCCGCGGACTCAGCGGCACCTCGTCCATGCGACCGGCCAGGCCGTCGAGGACGAGCATCCGTCCGACGAGCGGTTCGCCGATGCCCACGACGAGTTTCACCGCCTCGGCCGCGAGGATCGATCCCAACTGGCCGCACAGCGCGCCCAGCACTCCGGCGTCGGCGCAGTTCGGCACCTGGTCGGCAGGCGGCGGCGCGGGGAAGACGTCTCGCAGGGTCACGGCCGGACCGTGCGGTGGATCGGACCAGAAGACGGTGGCCTGGCCGTCGAATCCGAGCACCGATCCCCAGACGAGCGGCGTCCCGAGTGCGGCGCACGCGTCGGCGACCGCGTACCGGGTGGCGAAGTTGTCACTGCCGTCGATCACCAGGTGATAACCGCCCAGGACCGACTCCGCGGTCGTCGCGGTCAGTCGGTCGGAGTGCTCGACGACGCGGGTGTGCGGAGACATCGAGCGGATCCTGCGGGCCGCCACGTGAGCCTTCGACCGGCCCACGTCGTCGACGCCGAACAAGATCTGCCGCTGCAGGTTCGACGAGTCGACGTGGTCGTCGTCGACGATGCCGATGGTTCCGACCCCGGCCGAGGCGAGGTAGGCGAGCACCGGTGAACCCAGCCCGCCCGCGCCGAGCACGCACACTCGGGCGGCGGCCAGACGTCGCTGTCCGACATCCCCGATCTGTGGCAGACGGATCTGGCGAGCGGCCCGGACCGACTCGTCCGCCGGCAGCGACGTCACGGGATCCACCAGGGGAGGCAGGGGCATGGCCCCAGCCTAACGGCAGCGGGGAGCAGTGAACCGCAAGCCGCAGATGCGGTCTTGTCAGTCGATTGATACCGCAATCGCGGTGCTAGTGTCGGGCGATGACCGTGTTTCGGATCGGCCGGGCGGCCGACCTCCTCGGCGTCAGCGACGACACCCTGCGGCGATGGATCGATGCGGGTCGGATTCCGGCCCACACCGACGACGCCGGTCGGGCCGTCGTCGACGGAGCAGACCTCGCCAGGCTGCTCACCGACGACTCTCGAGACCCCGGCGACCCGATCGATCGCGGGTCGAGTGCGCGCAACCGGTTCGTCGGCATCGTCACCGCCGTGCTCAGCGACACCGTCATGTCGCAGGTGGAGATGCGGTGCGGCCCACACCGAGTGGTGTCGCTCATGTCGACGGAAGCGGTTCGCGAGCTCGGCCTCGAGGTCGGGTCGCTGGCCACCGCGACGGTGAAGGCGACCACCGTCATCGTCGAGACGCCCGCGTCGACGGAGTCGGGCCGATGACGCGGGTGGGGGCGCTGGTCGCGACGCTGCTCCTCCTCGCGGCGATCACACTGACCGGGTGCGGCAGCAGCGGAGACGACGGTGAACTCAGTGTGTTCGCGGCCGCGTCGCTTCAGGCGTCGTTCGACGAACTCGCCGAGGCGTTCGCCGCGGCCGGCCCCGACCGTCACGTCGCGCCCGTCGTCTACGACGGCTCCCAGGCCCTCGCTCAGCAGATCATCGACGGGGCCGACGTCGACGTCATCGCCTTCGCCAGTCAGCAGAGCCTGACCCCCGTCGTCGAGGCCGGGAAGTCGGGGCCCGGGAACGTGTTCGCGGTCAACACACTTGAGATCGCGGTGGCGCCGGGGAACCCGAAGCACATCACCGGACCGGCCGACTTGGCGAGGACAGACGTGTCGACCGTGCTGTGCGCGCCGGAGGTGCCCTGCGGCTCGGCCTCCCAGACGCTCCTGAAAGACGCGAAGGCGCTCGTCACTCCGGTGAGCGAGGAGACGAGCGTGACCGCGGTCCTCACCCGAGTCCGCAACGGGGAGGCCGACGCGGGACTCGTGTACAGGACCGACGTAGCGAGCGCCGGCGGCGCGGTCGACGGTGTCACTCCCGCGAATGCGGCGGTGGCGATCAACCGGTATCCGATCGCAGTCGCGAACGCCGCGCGGCTCCCCGACGAGGCGCGGGCGTTCGTCACCTTCGTGCAGAGCCCGGCCGGACAGGCGATCCTGCGGAAGCACGGTTTCGGCGCGCCGTGACTCTGCCCCGCACCCTGTACGTGCCGGCCGCGCTGGGGCTGGCGTTCCTCGTTCTGCCGATCGTCGGTCTCGTCTCGCGAGTGCGATGGTCGACCCTCGGCGAGGACCTCTTCTCGCACGCGTCGATGTCAGCGCTCCGGCTGTCGATG
>JASLJL010000271.1 GCA_030152405.1 Gordonia sp. (in: high G+C Gram-positive bacteria)
CCACAGGCGCTCGCCGCTTCGAACTCTGGCTTCGCAGACACCCGTGGTGGGATCGGACTCTGAGGTTGATCGCGTCAATCGTGGGCTTGTAGCGCGATCGGTCGGCTGCTCGGCCACGTCGCCTACTACCCGGACTCGACCCGGACGCCGACGTTGTCGCGAGGGAGCACGGGGTGCGTCCTATCCGGCCGACGCCGTGAGCTCCGCCGAGACCGCGGCGAGGAACGTCGACAGTTTGCCCGAGGTCTCGGCGAGTTCGGCGTCGGGGTCGGAGCCTGCGACGATGCCGGCTCCGGCGTAGGCGCGGATGCGGTGAGCCGAGACCTCCCCGCAGCGGATGCTCACGGCCCATTCGCCGTCGCCGCGCGCGTCGCTCCAGCCGACGGCGCCGGCGAAGAAGCCGCGGTCGAACGACTCGGCCTCGCTGATCAGGTCGTAGGCGCCGAGTCGGGGAGTCCCGCAGACCGCAGGCGTCGGATGGAGTCGCGCAGCCAGTTCGCCGACCGGGACCTCGGGATCGCGCAGTTTCGCGGTGATCTCGGTGCCCAGATGCCACATGCTGTCGGTGCCGAGCAGCCCCGGATCGGGAGCGTCGACGCGTACGCAATACGGGGCGAGGACGTCGCGGATCGCCTCGACCACGTAGGCGTGCTCGCGGCGGTCCTTCTCCGAGGAGACGAGTGCGTCGGCATGGGCGCGATCGGTGACCGCATCAGAGGAACGACGCGCCGATCCGGCCAACGGGTGGGACCGCAGGCGCGTGCCTGATTTGGCGATCAGCAGTTCAGGGCTGGCGCCGACGAGGTGTCGGTCCTCAGCCACAGGGAGGGCGAACACAAAGGCCGACTGGTGGTCGGCGGCCAGACGTGCAGCGATCGCGAGTGGATCGCACGGCTCGGCGCACGACATGTCGCGGTACCGCGCGAGCACAGCCTTCTCGACGTCTCCTTCGGCGAAGGCCTCGAGCAAGAGTCGGACGCCCGCTCGGTAGTCGTCCGGCGACGACTGGCCGCCGTCGAGGAATGTCGATGCCGTGCTGATCCGGAGTCCCGGCTCGGGGCCGATCGGGAGAGCGATGGTCGACGCCTGGTCGCGGTGGAAGGGGAGGGCGGCGAACGCGCGCCCGAGGTGGGCGTCGTCGGCAGCCTCTTGCAGCGTCAGTGCGAACTGCTCGTGGTCGGCCGCGGCGGGCCCCTGGCGCACCAGGGCGGTCGCCGTCAGTTCTGTGCTCGGCGATCTCCAACGCATCGCTGCCGTCACAGTGTCGCGCCCCCGTCCACGTACAGCTCCTGGAGGGTGACGTGGCGCGCGTCGTCGCTGAGCAAGAACGCCACGGTCGTCGCGATGTCCGAGGGCTCGGCGATTCGGCCGAGCGGAATGCCGAGCCGATGGGCGGCGAGATCTCCTCGCAGCGTCGCCTGTTCGTCCTTCGGTGAGGTCCACAGGCTCTCGAGCATCGGCGTGCGTGTGGACCCGGGCTGGACGACGTTGCCCCGGACGCCGGATGCGGCGTTCTCCAATGCGAACGCGTGGGTCAACATCGTGGCGGCCGCTTTCGTCGCTCCGTAGGCACCCAGCGAGGTGCGGGGCGTGCCCGCCGAATTGGAGGCGACCGTCACTACCGCACCGCGGTTCTCGACGAGCTGTCCGGCGAATGCCTGCAGGGTGTGCAGTACCCCGAGCACATTCACGTCCAGCATGGCGTGCATGTCGGCGGCCGAGATGTCGGCGATGGAGGAGGGACGGAGAACGCCCGCCACGTTGACCAGTGCCGCGCATCCGCCCAGGTCCGCGACGCGGGCGGCGGCCCGTTCCACCTCGTCCCGACTCGTCACGTCGCAGGCCCACGAGGTGTCGGTCTCGTCGACGTCGAGACCGATCACCGTCCATCCCCTGTCTGCGAGGGTGGAGACGCACGCGGCTCCGATCCCTCCTGCGGCTCCGGTCACGACAACGGTTCTGCTCACAAAGGTGAGCCTAGCCTAATGATTGAGTCGTCCCAGATGGTGGGCGCGGACTCGTTCAAACCTTGGAGACGATTTCCGGCGCCAGGACGGCATTCGTCTCCAACTTTGGCGGCGAGATCAGAGGTCGAAGCGCACGTCCGCGGTGGCTCGGGCGAGAAGTGTTCCCGCATCGTCTCGGAGCTCGGCGTCGAAGATCGAGAGCCGTCTGCCGAGCTTCACCGGGGTGGCGCGGACGTGGACGCTGCGTCCGTCGACCTCGGGGGAGCGGAGAAACGCGACGGTGAAGTCGACGAGCTGATACTGCCCGCCCGGCCGCATCTGCGACTGGGCCGCGAAGGAGCAGCCCTGTGCGACGATCGCGCCGATCACGCCGCCGTGCATGGTGCCCATCACGTTGCTCATCCAACGTTCACTGACACAGCTGAAGGTGAGACCGTCGTCGTCGGCCGCGGTGATCGATCCGTTGAGCAACTCGCCGAGTGGGCCGATCGGGGCGTCGCCCGCCATGATCCGCTCGATCACCTCCCGGCCGGACGACGCGGGATCGGGTGCGCCGACGATCGCCGCCTCGTTCGGCGCGACGGGTGTCGGGAGGTGTGGGACGCCGTCCCCGGGGACGACGAGCGCACGCTGCACGCGCACGTTGCGAGCGGTGCCGATGCACAGGAGACGTCCGCCGTCTCCGGTGATGTCGACGGTGGTCGACCCGTAGAGGTGATTGTGCAGGCGCAGGTCGGCGACGGCGGTGAGTCGTTCGGTGACCTCCGGGCGGTCCAGCATCGACATGGACAGTCGCGCCTGCACCGTGGTGGCGCTCTGGTCGGCGACCCAGAACGGGTAGCCACCGAGGTCGTCGAACAGCACCGCGAGGGCGGGCAGGTCGATCAGGCCGCGGTGGTCGGTCATGCGGGTGCCGAGCGCCTGAGTCATCTGGACCATCGGACTGTCGTCTTCACGGCCGACGGCGAAGGCGTGGAAGGCGTCTGTGGGCGTGAAGGTCATGGGTCGTGTTTAGCACATTGCTGAGCGATCGCTTACTCGGTGCTCGCTGGAAACAATCAGGCATGCTTGATTTATTGGGTCGCCTGTGTGACCCTCGACGCATGTCGATTGCAGAGGATCTGCGGGACGAGTACGCCTCGCTCGACGGGCTGGTCGCTGACCTGACCGATGAGCAGTGGGCGCTCGACACCCCCGCCGCCGGCTGGACCATCGCACACCAGATCGGGCACATCGTCTGGACCGACCGGGTGTCGCTGCTCGCAGCGACCGACCCGGACGAGTTCGCGGCGCAGCTCGCCGTCGCAGGTCAGGATCCGTTGGGGTTCGTCGACGCTGCGGCGGAGACCGAGGCGGCACGTCCGCCCGCACGGATCCTCGCCGATTGGCGGGAGACCCGTGAGCGACTCCTCCAGGCGCTGGTCGCCGTCCCCGACGGAGTGAAGATCCCGTGGTTCGGACCGCCGATGTCGGCGTCGTCGATGATGACGGCGCGAATCATGGAGACCTGGGCTCACGGCCTCGACGTCGCCGACGCCCTCGGCGTGCAGCGGCGAGTCTCGGACCGAATCCGCAACGTGGCCCACATCGGGGTCCGCACCCGCGACTTCGCGTACATGGTCAACGGGCGCGAGGCGCCTGCCGAACCGTTCCGCTACGAACTCACCGGGCCCGGCGGGGACGTCTGGACGTGGGGTCCGCCCGAGGCGTCGAACATCGTCCGCGGCAGCGCGCTCGACTTCTGCGAACTCGTGACGCAGCGGCGCGCGATCGAGGATCTCGATCTCGAACTCGTCGGCGCCGACGCCGTCGAGTGGTCGTCCATCGCCCAGTGTTTCGCGGGTCCGCCCGGCGGCGGCCGCGCTCCCTCGACGGAAGGCAACTGACATGACCGACGTTGTGCGCATCGGCAATGCATCGGGCTTCTACGGCGACCGGTTGACGGCCGTGCAGGAGATGCTCGAAGGCGGCCACCTCGACTACCTGACCGGCGACTACCTCGCCGAGCTCACCATGCTCATCCTCGGCCGTGACCGTCTGAAGGATCCCTCACGCGGTTACGCCAAGACGTTTCTCCGCCAGATGGAGGCGAGTCTCGGGCTCGCCGTC
>JASLJL010000275.1 GCA_030152405.1 Gordonia sp. (in: high G+C Gram-positive bacteria)
TGAGGAATGTGTGGATCAGGCGGTGACCCGGGCCGCGGCGCCCGCGTCGATCGGAACCACGGTGCCGGTGATGTGCGAGGTCAGCTCGTCGGCGAGGAAGAGGACTACCCTGGTGACCTCCTCGGGTTCGATGAACGGCACCGGCTGAGCGTGCAGCGAGGCGAAGACCGGTGCGACGTCCTCGCGGGTCGGAGCGTCGAGGTCGGGGCGCATCCGCTTGTAAAGGGGATCGTTGTGGACCATCGGGGTGGAGATGTTGCCCGGGGCCACGACGTTGACGGTGACGCCAGTGCCGGCGAGTTCGAGGGCTGCGCTCTTGCTGAGGCCGATCACGCCCCACTTGCTCGCGGAGTACGCGGCCATGCCCGGGGAGGCGGAGCGGCCCATCATCGAGCTCACGGTGACGATTCGGCCGTACCCGGCGGCGGCCATCACCGGTGTGACAGCGGCGATCGTGTTGAAGACCCCGGTCAGGTTGGTGCCGATCACTTCGTTCCACATGGCCTCGGTGAGCCCGGTCAGGGCCTCGGCGACGGAGACGCCCGCGTTGGCGACCGCGATGTCGATCCGCCCGAGCTCGCGGACGGCTTCGGCCACGGCGTCGTCCATCGCCGGGCGGTCGGCCACGTCCGCGACGATCGTCACGCACTTGCGGCCGAGGTCGGTGACGGCCCTCGCGGTGTCGTCGAGGTCGGCGCGGGTGGCGAGCGGATACGCGACCGAGGCGCTGTCGGCGCACCGGTCGACGAGCACGATGTCGGCGCCGCGTTCGGCGAGGGCGAGTGCATGGGCGCGGCCCTGGCCGCGTGCGCCGCCGGTGATCAGTGCCGTGCGTCCGGAGAAGTCGCTCATCGAATACCGCTCGCTTTCGTGGTCGAATATTCGACCAGATCGGTAGAATTGGTGATGGGCGTCACGGTACGCCGTCGAACGGCGACCGGTCAACGGGTTCGCGACTACTGAGCAGGAGGACGGCCGTCGAGCGATGCCGTCACCGCTTGCGCCGCATCGCGGACGGCAGCACCACGCTCGGAGATGTCGGCGGAGGTCAGATCGGCGTGGGCGTACAGGGACAGGATGAGCGCTGGACTCCCCGACGCGTCGAAGCACGGCGCCGAGATCGCGCCCACCCGGTGCAGCTCTCCGGGGTCGGCGTCGAGGTCCGAACGCAGCAGAAGTCGTCGTTCCCGGATGCTCGCCAGTAGGTCGCCGATCAGCTCCAGGACCTCGGGCGCGAGGGCGTGAGAGTTCTCGCCGATGATCCGATAGACACGTTCCAACGTCGGCGAGAGGTTCTCGGCGAGATACCCCGCGGAGCGATACTCGTCGGCCATTGCGAGGGCCTCGTCCGACGTCATCGAGTCGCCCTGCCAGATCCCGAACATCGACGCGGTCGGGAGCACGACGGGAAACGTCTGCCCGACTTTCGCTGACGGGGTCATCCCGGCGGGCGCGGTCACTTCGACGATCAGGAAGTCGTCGCCGTCGCGCGCCGCGGCGACCACCATCGCGCCGAATCGGTCACTGAGCGAACGCATCCGCTCGACGACGGCTCCCTCCAGCGCGAAACTGCGCTGGGCCGCGTGTCCGGCCGCCACCAGTGACGATCCGAGGGCGTATGTCTTGGTGTCGGGGTCGAAGCGCAGGTACCCGGCGTCGCTCAGTTCGGTGAGCACCGCCAGGCACGTCGGCTTGCTGATCTCGCACACTCGCGCCAGTTCGGAGAGTCCCAGTCGCTCGTCGGGCCGCCGGACCAGTGCGTCGATCACGTCGACGACCCGCCGAGTCGGCGGTGAGGCGCGGCGCGCGGGGGAGTCCACGCGTGTCAGCGTAAGTCATTCCCCACGGCCCGACGGCCGTCATAGGTCACGGGGTCCAAGGCGCGATCGGATTGCCCTGCCAGGTGGTGTGGGCGGGGACCACGTCGCCGCGCATCACGAGCGACGCAGGACCGACCGTGGCCGACTCCCCGACGCCGGACGCCGGGAGTGCGACGCAGTGCGGGCCGAGGGTGGCGCCCGCTTCGAGCCGGACGGTGTCGATGGCCATCACGCGGTCGTGGAAGAGATGCGTCTGGACCACACAGCCACGCTGCACGTTCGCGCCGTCGCCGAGTTCGACGAGGTCGGCCTCGGGAAGCCAGTACGACTCGCACCACACGCCGCGGCCGATCTTCGCACCGAGCGAACGCAGCCACAGATTCAGGACCGGGGTGCCGGTGGCCGCGTTCGCGAACCACGGTGCGGCGACGGTCTCGACGAAGGCGTCCGAGAGCTCGTTGCGCCACACGAAGGAACTCCACAGCGGGTGCTCCGACGTCCGGATGGGACCGACGACGGTCCACTTGGCGATGCACGCCACCGCGCCGGCGACCGCCCCCGCGGCCAGCAGCACGAGGCCGGACACCAGCGCCGCGACGATCACGCCCCGCTTGTCCGCGGTGATCTGCAGGGCGAACAGCACGCCGACGCCGATCGTGAACGACACCATGACGGCCACGAGGCGCAGCGTCTCGAC
>JASLJL010000288.1 GCA_030152405.1 Gordonia sp. (in: high G+C Gram-positive bacteria)
GCGTGTGGACGTCGATGATCCCGGGCAGACCGAGGCCCTCCCACACGTCGCGGACGGCGTCCGCCTCGGCGGCCGTGAACGGCGCGATGTCCTGCTCGTCACACATGAGTCGACCGTATCTCAGCGTCGAGAGCCGGGCGCACCGATGTCAGGAGTTGTCGGCCGACAGCTTCGCGATCGTCGCGACGATAGCGTCGCGCGCTGCGAAGTTCTTGGGCTGTACCATGATCGCCTCCGCTTCGACGGTCACTCCGTCGGCGTCCGACAGTTCGCCGTGCACGAACGTCTTGCGTCCCTCCGCGCCGGTCACGTGACCGGTGAGGGTCACCGGACCGAGCGGCGTCGGCCGCAGGTAGCGGACGGTGAGAGTCCCCGTGAAGCTCGGCATGTGATCGGCGGCCGCCGTCTCGCCGACCAGCTGATCGAGAAGCAGTGCGGCGACGCCGCCGTGCACGTGGCCGCCCGGACCCTCGTACGCGGCGCCGAGAACCACGTCCGCGCGTGTCACGCCGTCGACCTTCTCGATCCGCAGGGGAGGGGCGACGGCGTTCCGCGCGCCGGTGGCGGCATTGCCCCACGGCATGCCGGTGAAGTCCCGGGTGAACGCGACGCCGTAGCCCTTCTCTCGTTGGCTGGCCCGCAGGCGTTCGACGATCTGCTCGATCTGTTCGCGCGCAGCGATCAACTCGGCGTCGTCGACCTCGGTGCGGATCACCGCGTCAACGAGATCGCGAACGCTGTCTGTCAGCGGTTCGACGATCGACAGTCGACGCTCCACCTCGGCGTCGTCGATGTCTTCCAGGCGAAAATCCATGCGGCTCACACTATTCCGATCGGGCCTGCGGACGAGGGGTTTCGTCCGCAGGGCGGGACGTCACTTCTGCGACTTGCGGTGCTTCTTGATCACTTCGCCGAACATCATCGTCATCGACGTGCCCAGCGGCCAGCCGACGTAGTAGCAGAGGAAGAGTCCGATCTCGTTCAGCTCATCGGGCGTCAGTTCGCCGTTGCCGAGCGCGGCTCCCGCCTGGATCTCGGCGACGTCGGTCATGCCGTTGGCGGCGAGAGCTCCGAGGAGGATGAGCCTGCGGTCGCGGTGGGTGAGCCCGTCCCGGCTCCACACCTCGCCGAACACCTGGTCGGCGGTGTGTGCGAAGAAGTCGCCGGGGCCGTCGGCCATCTCCCAGCCGTACACCTCCGACATCATCGCGAGGCCCTTGCGGCGCTGTTCGGTCGGTTCGGTCATGATTCTCCTTGGTCGGACGATGGGATGGCGGGCACGCCGAGTCCGGCGGCCAGGTCACGAAGAGCCAGCCGACCGAGCGGCAGGTCGACTCCGAGGTCGTCGGCGAGGTCGAGCGCCAGGCCCAGATCCTTCTCACCGAGGTCGCGGACGTGCGTGAAGACGCCGAACCAGAAGTCGTCCGGGGCGATCGGCGCAGTGGTGTCGCGCAGCATGATCGCGCCTGCACCACCGGTGATGGCGTCGGTGTGTCGGACCACGCGTCCGAGTTTCGCGATGTCGATGCCCGCGGCCTCGGCGAGGCGAGCCGCCTCGGTGGTCGCCGTGAACGACACGAAGTGCAGCAGGTTGCGGGCGAGCTTCATCCGCGTGCCGTCGCCCGCCTGATCACCCGCGTGGACGATCATGTCGCCGGCCAGGGCGAGTGCCGGCTTGGCGCGGTCGTAGGCGGTGCGGTCACCGCCGACCATGATCGCCAGCCTGCCCTCCTTGGCGCCGACGGCGCCGCCGGAGATCGGGGCGTCGAGCAGCGTGACGCCACTCTCGGCACACAGTGTTGCGAGGTCGGCCGCGGTCTCCGGGGCGATGGTCGAGTGGACGACGACCATAGCCCCGTCGCTCAACGTCGGCAGCAGTCCGTGGACGACCTCCCGCACCTGCGCGTCGTCGCGCACACAGATGCTGACCAGGTCGGCGGCGGCCCCGAGATCGGCGAGGGAATCGGCGGGCCGCGCGCCGGCGTCGACGAGCTCGGCGACCGCCAACGGATCGACGTCGAACACGGTGAGTCCGGCGGGGCTGTCGACGAATCGAGCGGCCATCGGTCGACCGATGTTG
This sequence comes from Gordonia sp. (in: high G+C Gram-positive bacteria), assembly GCA_030152405.1. Taxonomy (GTDB): domain Bacteria; phylum Actinomycetota; class Actinomycetes; order Mycobacteriales; family Mycobacteriaceae; genus Gordonia. Next base: position 2,081 of record JASLJL010000288.1, read on the forward strand.
CCGAGGCCGACGTAGCTGAGGCGCAGATCGGGCCGGTCGGTGTCGCTCACGAGCGGATGACCTGTCCGCCGTCGACGTTGAAGATCTGCCCGGTGATCCACGACGCCTCGTCGGACAAGAGGAACAGGCACATGCCGACGAGGTCGTCCGGCGTTCCCATCCGACCGATCGGAAGCTTCGACACCATGTCGTTCACGATGGCTTCGGGCGTGCTGTTCCGGGTGGCCTCGGTGTCGATCGGGCCGGGTGCGATGGCGTTGATGCGGACGCGCTGACCGCCCAGTTCGACGGCCAGCTGCTGAGTCAGGCCGTTGACCCCGACTTTCGCGAGACCGTAGAAGCCGCTGTACACCCACGCTGCGGTGGACGACTGGTTGACGATGGCGCCGCCGTGCCGCATGTGCTGGTAGCAGGCGCGTGTCACGTTGAGTGCGCCGTCGAGGTTCACGCTCATGAACTTCTTGTAGTAGTCCCACGGGACCGTGGTGAGGAAGTCGAGCTTCATCCCGCCGTAGATGGCGGCGTTGTTGACCAGTGCGTCGATCCGCCCGTGCGCGTCGACGACGGTCTTCGCGAGGTTCGCCGCGGAGTCGGGGTCGGACACGTCGGTGTGCACGTAGGTCCCGCCGATCGACTCGGCCACGGCCCGGCCCGCGTCGTCGTTGACGTCGGCGATGATCACCGTCGCGCCCTCGGCCGCGAGCGCACGCGCGTACGCTTCGCCGATGCCGCCTGCCGCGCCTGTCACGATCGCGACCTTGTCGGTGAACCGGTTGTTTCGATCAGTCATTTCATGTCTTTCTGCTGGGTTGAGGGTTTAAGACGCTCGTTCGACGGACATTGAGGGTCGGCGCGACAATCCCGCCCACCCGCGGGGGTGTCGTTCAATGGACGGAGGTAGCGACAGCCTTGATCTCGAGGTACTCCTCGAACCCGGCCACCCCCATCTCACGACCGATGCCGGACTGCTTGTAGCCGCCGAAGGGGATGTCGGCGG
>JASLJL010000030.1 GCA_030152405.1 Gordonia sp. (in: high G+C Gram-positive bacteria)
GCAGCGGCGACGCCCAACTCTGCGACACGGTCGTTGACGCGACCGGCGACGTCCGAACCGGACACGACGACGACGTCGCGCGAGTTCGGCGACACGGCGATCAGTGCGCCGTTGTAGGGCTCGGGCGCCTGTGCGAGCGCCGCGCGGGCGCCTGCCACGACATCGGAGCCGAGGTCGCCGATGAAGACCGAGAAGCGCACGCGAGCGACCTCGCTGGTCTCCTTGAGCGCCTCGTCGAGCTGAATCAGATCGTTCTGGCTCAGCGGCGGGGTGTCGAAGCTCTGCCCCGGGTAGAGGGCAGCCGACACGCGGCCGCTGGACGTGACGGCCGAACCGACCGGGAGCGACGCCGGATCGACGTGCGCGATGTCACCACTTGCCACTTGCGGAACCTCCCTCGGTGTCGCCGGGCTCGGTGTGCCGGGCGAGAGTCATCGGATCGATGTCGGTCGCGGAGAACAACGCAGGTCCACGGTCCCAGCGCTGGTCGAGCGTGTACTCCTTGACCTGCGGCCGCTTGACGCCCCAGGAGAACGCCATCGCGACGACACACAACACCACTGAGAGAACGCACAGCGCCGTGACCGTCACACCGACGGGAACTATGAGCTGGTCCACACCCCACCCTTTCGACTCGCGCCTGGAGTTGAGCGCACACGATCTGCCAGGTGCAGATCATCGTCCATCAATTTATCGCACCGCCCCGAACCGTGTCCCGATAGCCCTACGGAGCGTCGTAGACGGCGCCCGTCGTGGACAATGGGCCGCGTGAGCACCTTTTACGAAGAGGTCGGCGGCCACGCGACGTTCGAGCGGATCACCGCGGCGTTCTACGCGGAGGTCGCGGCCGACGAGATCCTGCGACCGATGTATCCCGAGGACGATCTCGGGCCGGCCGAGCGCCGGCTCCGCATGTTCCTGGAGCAGTACTGGGGCGGACCGCACACCTACTCCGACGAGCGCGGCCATCCGCGCCTGCGCATGCGTCACGTCCCGTACAAGGTGGGACCGCTCGAACGCGACGCGTGGCTGCGCTGCATGCGGATCGCCATCGGCACGATCGAATCGGACGTCCTCGACGACGATCATCGCGCCCAACTCCTCGGATACATGGAGATGGCGGCCGATTCGTTGATCAACAGCCCGATCTGACTATGAAACAATCGCGTATGTGAGCGAACAGTACGTGAGCAATTCCGGACCCTCCGATGACTGGTGGCGGTCCGCCGTGGTCTATCAGGTGTATCCGCGATCGTTCTCGGACTGCACCGGAGACGGCGTCGGCGACCTCGCAGGTGTCATCGACAAACTCGGCTACCTGGAACTCCTCGGGGTGGACGCGATCTGGCTGTCGCCGATCATGCGCTCCCCCATGGTCGACCACGGCTACGACGTGTCCGATCCCCGCGACGTTGATCCGCTGTTCGGCGACCTCGCGACGTTCGACAAGCTGGTGCGCGACGCGCACGACCGCGACATCCGGGTGACGATGGATCTCGTCCCGAACCACACCAGCGACCAGCACGCCTGGTTCGTGGCGGCCCTCGAAGCGGCGCCGGGCAGCCCGGAACGCGCGCGCTACATCTTCCGCGACGGCCGCGGTGAGGACGGCTCGCTGCCGCCCAACAACTGGACCAGCGTGTTCGGCGGTCCCGCCTGGACACGCGTCACCGAAGCCGACGGCACACCCGGCCAGTGGTACCTGCATCTGTTCGCCCCGCAGCAGCCCGACCTCGACTGGAACAATCCCGAGGTCCTCGCCGATCTGCAGACCACGATGCGGTTCTGGCTCGACCGCGGCATCGACGGATTCCGCATCGACGTCTCGCACGGCATGGCCAAAGCCGAGGGCCTGCCCGACATGGAGCACCCGTCGGAGATCCTCAAGCACACCGACGACGACCCGCGCTTCAATCGGGACGCCGTGCACGCGATCCACCGCGAGATCCGTGCCGTGATGGACGAGTACCCGGGAACGTTCAACGTCGGCGAGGTGTGGGTCGAGTCGAACGAGGCGTTCTCGAAGTACGTGCGTCCCGACGAACTGCACCTCGGGTTCAACTTCCGTCTGGCCACCGTCGACTTCGACGGCGAGCAGATCCGGGAGGCGATCACATCGTCGCTGGCGGCGACCGACCTCGTCGGCGCCACTCCCACGTGGACGCTGTCGAATCACGACGTCCCCCGCGAGGCCACCCGGTACGCCCCCGCGGGCGCCCCGGAGGTCGGCGAACTGCGTGCTCGGGCGATGGCGCTCGTCGAGCTCGCCCTACCCGGGACCGTGTTCATCTACAACGGCGCCGAACTCGGCCTGCCGAACGCCGACCTGCCCGACGACGCGCTCGTCGACCCTGTCTGGGAGGCGTCCGGGCACACTGACCGCGGCCGAGACGAGTGCCGCGTGCCGATCCCGTGGGAGGGCGCCGAGCCCCCGTTCGGATTCAGCACGAACCCCGACACCTGGCTGCCGATCCCCGCGGAGTGGGCGTCGTTGACCGTCGAAGCGCAACTCGAGGACATCTTCTCGACACTGTCGCTGTACCGGCAGGCCGTGGACCTGCGGTACAACCGTCCGGAGTTCTCCGGCGACGGCGTCGAGTGGTACGGCGCGCCCGAGGGCTGCATCGCGTTCCGTCGTCCCGGAGGCCTGATCTGCGCGCTCAACGCCTCCGACGCACCGGTGCCGCTGCCCCCGGGCCAGGTGCTCCTAGTCAGCACACCCCTCGACGCCGGTCTGCTCCCGCCGAACACCGCGGCCTGGCTGGTCTGACGACGGAGGGACGTCAGCCGACGTTGAGGCTGAGGGCTGAACGACGCTGGTAGACAGACCCGAAGCGAGCGTCGAGGCGCAGCCACGCGCCGGACGCACGGACCCGCACCGGCTCGTCCGCAGCGATGGCGTCGAGCGGAGAGTCTCCGGTCACCTCGTGCCCGGCGGCGTCACGGACGAATCCCATCGACGTCAGCGCGAACACCGCGCGCATCGACACGTCCACGCTCTCTCCGCCGGCCACGACTGTCAGCACCTTCTGATCGAGCAGCGACGACGCCGGGCCGAGCGCGCCCGACTCCTCGCGTGCCACACCGAGTCCACGGCGGGCCAGATCGACGACCTCGCGCGCGGGCACGTCGTCCAGATGTTCGAACCCGTTCGCGCCAGGAAGTGCGCCCTGCCACGCGATCGTCGGCGGGTTGCCGACCGCGACGACCGCGTCGCCCGCGGCGAGGGACGCCGACATCGCCTCGACATCGGCGATGACGTCGTTCGGGACGACGACGCCGAAGATCGACCGGGTGGCGAGGACGTCGAAGCCGGTGCGGACCCACAGCCCGACACGTGCATCGGGCCGTTCGTGAATGCGCAGCACCCCGGACTCGTCGACCCGTCGGGCGCGGGCCACGAATGCCGCGAGGTCGGCGCGATCGGAGTCGCGGTGCGGCTCGACGCCGTTCTGCGGCCCGGTCACGAGCGCACGAACGAGCCGAGGTACGCCTTCTCCTCCGGCGTCATCCGACGGGGACGCTGGGTGTCGATGTCGAACGACACCAGCTGCGTCGACGCGACGACGGCGGGTTTGGAGTCGAGCGCCGCGCCGCGCGGACGCACCTCGTAACCGACGGTGAAGTCGACCGCACGAAGACGCTCGACGAACATCGTCACCGAGATCGGCGACTCGTCATGCCTGATCTGTCCCTGATACTTGACGTGCAGGTCGGCGACGAGGCAGCCCTTGCGGAGTTCGACGGTCGGCTTGTCGTCGTAGAACAGCCACGGGATCCGGGCCTCCTCCAGCAACGTCACCATGCGGGCGTGATTGATGTGCTGGTAGACGTCCATATCCGACCACCGCACGGGAACGTCGACGACGAAACCGCCGTCGGTGCGTCGTCCGCCGTCGTCGAACAGTCGACGGTCGGCGTCAGTCCACTCGTTCCCCGCAGTCCGCTCATCCACTCCGGCAGCCCCTTCCGCTGAACGGCCGTCGGAGGGCCGCACCACCCGCTCACGGTCTCCCGCTCACGCTTACCCGATCACACTACGCAACGCGCGAACGGCCACCGACAGCGTGGCGATGTCCCACCGATCCGCCGAGGTCAGCTCTTCGAGAGTGCTCCCTGCTCGCTGGAGCAGCGCGGTGCGGGCCGACGACCACTCGGCGATCTTCTGCTCCGACGTCTCGTCGGGTTCGCTCATCGCCAGGATCGATCCGGTGAGACCGCGGAGAACCGCGATCAGATCATCGTGGAGCGCCACCCGAGCGAGCAGATTCCACCGGTCGCCGTGTTCGAGACCGTCGACGGCGGTGATCAGCCGATCGATGCCGAAGTGATCGAGCACCGCGAACAGCAGGTCGCCCACCTCGTCGGGATCGCGGTCCTCGATCTCGGCGAGATCGTGGACGTCCAGTAGATGCACGCGGAACGGCGCCTCGGCCACCGTTCGCGCCAACTGCGGGTCGGCGCCGACCGCCACGTACTCGGAGACCGTCGCCTCGACCGTCTCCGCGCTCGCCCGGCGCAGCCACTCCCCGAGTCGCGGCGCGAGGACGGACACGTCGTTGTATCGGGTGGCCTCCGCCGCGATCGCCAATGGCTGCGGCCGATGTGCGAGGAGCCACCGAGACGAGGTGGCGAGCAGCCTGCGGATCCGTGCCGTCATGGCGTCGCCGTCCGCTGCCGGGATCCGTTGTGCGCGTATCTCTCCGATGGTCGCGCTGAGGCCGAACACGTCGTCGGCGACGACGAAACCGCGTGCGCCCTCGCCGGTGTCGGCTCCGGTCGACTCGGCGATCGTCAGCAGGTGTCCGATCCCGCCGTCGTCGACGATCTGATTCACCAGACACGTGGTGACGATCTCGCGTCGCAGGCGATGCGTGGCGACGCCCTCGGCGAACCGATCGCGGATCGCCTGCGGGAAGTAGGCGGCGGCCATCGGCAGGAACAGATCGTTGTCGGGCAGGTTGGAGGCCAGCAGCCGGCCCTTGGTCAGCAGCTTCACATGCGCCATCACCGTCGCCAGTTCAGGGCTGGTGAGGCCGCGACCGAGGTCGCTCGCTCGACGCGCCCGCAGCTGAGCGGGCGTCGGGAGCGCCTCGAGCGCCAGGTCGACGCCTGCATTCGCGAGCTCGTCGAGAATGCGGGCGTGCAGTTCGACGTCGTCGTCCGACGTGCCGCGCGCAACCCCGAGCTCGGCGTTCTGTGCGATGTTGTCGGCGAGGACGAGGTCCGCGACGTCGTCGGTCATCGACTCCAGGAAGCTGACACGCTCGTCGACGTCCAGGGCGCCCGACGCGATCTGCGAGTCGAGGAGCACCTTGATGTTGACTTCGTGGTCGGAGCAGTCGACGCCCGCCGAGTTGTCGAGCGCGTCGCTGTTGATCCGCACCCCGGCGAGATCGGCCTCGATCCGGCCGTGTTCGGTGACGCCGAGGTTGCCGCCTTCACCGACGACCTTGACACGCAGCTGAGCGCCGGTGACGCGGATCGGGTCGTTGGCCTTGTCGCCCACATCCGCGTCGGCCTCGTCCGAGGCCTTCACGTACGTGCCGATCCCGCCGTTGAACAGGAGGTCGGCGGGGGCGAGCAGCACACTGCGGATCAGGTCGGGAGGCGACAGCTCGGTGACGTCGTCGGCCAGACCGAGCGCGGTGCGCATCTGCGCACTCACCGGTATCGACTTCACGTCGCGCGGCCACACTCCGCCGCCCGCCGAGATCAGAGAGGTGTCGTAGTCGGCCCACGACGACCGGGGCAGGCGGAAGAGCCGTTCGCGTTCGACGTACGACGTGGCCGCATCCGGAGTCGGGTCGACGAAGACGTGTCGGTGATCGAAGGCGGCGACCAACCGCGTGTGGCGGGAGGCGAGCATGCCGTTGCCGAAGACGTCGCCACTCATGTCGCCGACCGCGACGGCGGTGAAGTCCTCGGTCTGAACGTCGACGCCCATCTCCCAGAAGTGGCGTTTCACCGACTCCCACGCGCCTCGCGCCGTGATGCCCATGGCCTTGTGGTCGTACCCGACGGACCCGCCGGACGCGAAGGCGTCGCCGAGCCAGAAGTCGTAGTGGTCCGACACGTCGTTGGCGATGTCGGAGAACGACGCGGTGCCCTTGTCGGCGGCGACCACCAGGTAGGGGTCGTCGCCGTCGCGCCGGACCACTCTCGGCGGATGGAGAACGGCGCCCGTGGCGGTGTCGAGGTCGTCGGTCAGCTGCAGGAGCGACGCGATGAACGCCCGGTAGCACTCGATGCCCTCCTCGCGAGTGGCCGGTCCGCCGCGCACCACGAAGCCGCCCTTGGCGCCGACGGGCACGATCACCGCGTTCTTGACGGCCTGCGCCTTCACCAGCCCGAGGATCTCGGTGCGGAAGTCCTCCACCCGGTCCGACCATCGGAGTCCGCCGCGCGCGACGTCGCCGAACCGCAGGTGGACGCCTTCGACGAGCGGCGAATGGACGAAGATCTCGTACTTGGGGCGTGGTTGCGGCGCATATGCGAGGTCGCCGGTCCGGAGTTTCATCGCGATCGTCGGTCGCGTCCAGCCGTCCGCCTCGATGTAGAACGTGGTGCGCAGCGTGGCGCGCACGGTGGCCGCGAGTGCGGAGACGACGCGGTCGGCGTCCAGACTGAGGATCCCCGCGATGTGCTCGTCGAGTCGAGCGGACGCCTCCCGGCGACGATCGTCGA
>JASLJL010000307.1 GCA_030152405.1 Gordonia sp. (in: high G+C Gram-positive bacteria)
CAGCACGGGCGCGAACGAACTGAGCGCGGGTCTGGGCGAACTGCACCGGGGCGCTCAAGAGGCGGCCACCGGCGCGGGGGCGCTCGCCGACGGAGCACGGCAGGTCGACGACGGCGCAGGTGAGCTCTCGACCGGTCTCGCCGACGGCGCGCGCCAGGCGCCGGACATGGGCGACGACGTGGCTCAGCAGTCGCTGGCCGAACTGCTCGCCGCCCCCGTCGACACCGACTCGACCAACCTCGCGGCCGCGCAGTTCAACGGTCCGGGCGGGGCTCCGTTGATGTTGATCCTGCTGACCGCGGTCGTCCCGCTGATCGTCTTCATGTGCTGCCGCCCGCTCCGCGCATCGTCGAGTCAATCGCGGAAAGTCGATCTCCGCAGGTGGCTGCGCCGTGTCGCATTCGTGTGCGGCACGAGCCTCGCGGCGATGGCGGTGTGCACCGTCGGCGTCTGGGCGTTCCTGAGCCCGTCACCCGATCCCGCGAACCTCGGTCAGACGCTGCTTCTCGTCGCTGCGGCGACGCTGATGCACACCGCGGTCATCGCCGTGATGTTCGCGATCGGCGGATACGTGGCGGGCGCGGTGACGGCCCTCGCCGGAATCATGCTGCAGATGTTCTCGTTCGGCGGCGTGTGGATGGTCGAGACCATCCCCGGCCCCTTGCAGTGGCTGCATCCGGTGATGCCGATGACCTACGTCCGTGACGGTTTCATCAGCGCCTTCAACGGGTCACCGGGATTCTGGCCGGCGCTCGCGATCGTCGTCTGCATCACCGTGGTCTGCACCGGGTTGCACCTGGCGCTGGTCCGCGGTCGCGAACCCGCCGGGGCGCCCGCGGTGACGGGCTGACCGGTCAGCAGTGCGGGCGGGCCTTGTCGGTGCCGACGGTGGCGAGTGCGTCGACGGCACCGGTCAGCGTCTCCACCTTGACGAGCTCGATGCCGTCCGGGGCGTCGGCCGTGGCGAGCGAGCAGTTGCCCGCAGGGACCAGGAACATCGTCGCGCCCGCATCCTTCGCGGCCTCGATCTTGTGGTTGATGCCGCCGATCTCGCCGACCTTCCCGGTCGGGTCGATGGTTCCGGTTCCCGCGATGAACTCGCCGTGTGACAGATCGCCGGGCGTCATCTGATCGATGATCGACAGCGTCATCATCAGGCCCGCGGACGGCCCGCCGATGCTGCCCACCTCGAACTTCACGTCCTTGGCGGGATCAGCGGGCACCGACCGCATCGTGACGCCGAGGAACGGCTTCGCCGCGTCGTCCGGCCGGGGTGCGAGCGTCACCGATCCGGTCTGCTGCTTGCCCGCCCGCAGGAACACGACGTCGACCACGTCACCCGGCTTGTGTCTGCCCAGCACCGCCGACACCTGCTCCATGGTGGCGACCGGTTCGCCGCCGATCGACAGGATCCGGTCGTCGACCTTCAACACGCTCGACGCGGGCGACTTCGCCGACACCGACTGAACACCGACTGCGGTGGGCAGTTTCAGGTAGTTCCACGCGGCGAGGGTCGCGTTGTCCTCCGAACCCGACATCTGCTGCTGGTTCTGCTGACGGACCTCGTCCTCACTCTGGTCCGGCGGAAAGTACGACTCGCGCGGCTGCAGCTCGTACGACGACGACATCCATTTCCCGATCGCCTGGAACAGCGTCATCCCGTCGTACAACGAGACCGTCGTCAGATTGAGGTGACCGCTCGGCGTCGGATCGACCGCACCGACGACCTCCACCACGCGCACCTGCTTGCCCGTCTCCTCCGAGGTCTGGGTGCCCAGCGTGTTGACCGTGGGTCCCGGACCGAGGGCGACGTACGGGACGCGGACGAAGAGCCCGAGACCGATGAAGACTGCCAGCAGTGCCACGGCGACATAGATCGTGATCGCGCGGCGGCCGGTGCGGTTGCTCGTCATCTGATTCAGGGTAGTGGAGCACATCGACTCGAGCCCGCCGGGAGGTGAGCCGATGCCGGTACCGTGGAGTGCATGAACGATCTCCCATTCGGATTCTCGTCGTCGGGCAAAGACGACGACGGTCGCGACGGCAACGGTCAGAACCCCGGCGGAGCCGGCGGGTTCGACCCCGACATGCTCGGCCAGCTGTTCAACCAGCTCGGCTCCATGTTCAGCGGGATGGGTGCGGGAATGACGCCCGGCGGGACCGGTGCCGGGCCCGTCAACTACGACGTCGCGGCCAACCTCGCCCGCCAGCAGATCGGGAACTTCACCCCGATGCTCGACAAGGAGGCCACCGCCGTCGCCGACGCCGTGCGCCTCGCGGAGGTGTGGCTCGACGAGCAGACCACGCTGCCCGCGGGCATCACCACCACCGCGGCGTGGACGCCCGTCGACTGGCTGGAGAACACCATGCCGACGTGGCGGACACTGTGCGATCCGGTCGCCGAGCAGATGGCGCGCGGAATGACCGACGGCCTTCCCGAGGAGGCGAAGGCGATGGCGGGCCCGATGATCGGGATTCTCGGCCAGATGAGCGGCAGCATGTACGGCAGCCAGCTCGGGCAGGGCCTCGGCACCCTCGCGAAGGACGTGCTGACCTCCACCGACATCGGACTGCCGTTGGCTCCGACGACCACCGGCGTCCTGCTGCCCGAGGCCATCGCCCGCTTCTCCGAGGGACTCGATCTGCCCGCGCAGGAGATCGTGGTGTTCCTCGCCGCCCGCGAGGCGGCTCACGTCCGGCTGTTCGCCCACGTCCCGTGGCTCAAGCAGCGACTCCTCGCAACTGTCGAGGAGTACGCGCGCGGAATCCGCATCGATCTGAGCGGAATGCAGAACCTCGCGGAGGGGATCGACCCGCAGCAGTTGTTCAGCGACCCGTCGAAGATGGAGGAGCTGATGGGATCGGCCGCGGCCTTCGAGCCGCAGACCACCCCTGAGCAGCAGGCCGCGCTCGCTCGCCTCGAGACGTTGCTGGCCTTGATCGAGGGCTGGGTGGAGACCGTGGTCGGCAACGCGCTGTCCGGCCGCATCCCGAGCACTGCGGCACTCACCGAGACGATGCGGCGACGTCGTGCGACCGGAGGGCCGGCCGAGCAGACGTTCGCCACCCTCATCGGTCTCGATCTGCGTCCTCGAAAGCTGCGGGAGGCCGCCGACCTGTGGCGCAAACTCACCGAGGCGTCCGATGTGACCGTCCGCGACGGCGTCTGGGGTCACCCCGACCTGCTGCCCGACGGTGAGGACATCGACTCCCCCGCAGGCTTCATCGACCGGGTGATCGGCGGCGACTCGTCACTCGACGACGCGATCGCCGAACTCGAGCGCAGCCTCGCCGACGACACCGACGAGCAGGACGGCGACAAGAAGGACGACTCCGGCTCCTGACGCCTGTGGACAACGACGTCGACGGAATCGGGCGACGGTGACATCGTGACCCCATGACGGCCACGGTGAACGTCCCGGATCTGCCGACTCTGCTGCCCGGTGTGCCGGTGCTCGCGCGGCACGACGGGTGCGTACAGGTCGGCTGCCATCCCGGGACGGCGGTGTTCGTCGACGTCGACCGGGGCGTGGAACCGCGGGCGCTCGCGCGGTTCCTCCACACCCTGCGCGAACCGACCGACTACCGGAAGGTCGCACGCCAAGCCCGCGCCGTCGGACTCGATTCGGAGCGGCTGCGCGCGCTTCTCGCGCGGCTCGTCGCCGTGGGGAGCGCCGAATGCTCCGCGGCAGGTAACCGTCCGATACCCGTGCACATAGTCGGACGGGGCGACGTGGCGCGTGCACTCACCGCGTCGCTGGAGTCGGCGGGTGTCGTCGTCACCGCGCACGCGGAGACCGGCCTGGTGGTGATCGCCGACCAACCGGTCTGCGACCCGCAGGTCAGCAGGTCCTTGATGGCCGCCGGGATCCCGCACATGCCGGTCCATCTCCGCGACGGCCTCGGCGTGGTCGGGCCCCTGGTCCTTCCCGGGACGACGAGCTGTCTGCGGTGCGCAGACCTGCACCTCACCGACTTCGACGCACAATGGCCGATCGTCGCGGCCGGACTTCTCGATCTGGTCGGCCACGCAGATCCCGCCGTCCTGCGCGCCACCGTGGCGATCGCACACGCCCAGATCGACGAGGTGACCACGATGCTCGCCGCCGACACCGACGCGGTGCCGTCGATCGTCGGTCGAACGCTCGAATTCCGTACCGGCCCGTCTCGCATCGACTCACGTGCCCGGCCCGTGCACCCTCGCTGCGGATGCGGCGTCGCACCCATGTCGGGTCCGTCCACTATCCTCGAATACGGGGAAAGGACACCATGAGCGAGATAACTCGAGGCCAAGGCCGACGCAACGCCAAGCTGGCCGCACTGCCCCTGGGCATGGCCGGACGCGCCGTCGGCGGGCTCGGCAAACGCATGACCGGCAAGAGCAAGGACGAAGTCAACGCCGAGCTCATGAACAAGACCGCCGAGCAGCTGTTCGCCGTGCTCGGCGAGCTCAAGGGCGGCGCGATGAAGGTCGGACAAGCCCTCTCCATCATGGAGGCCGCCATCCCCGACGAGTTCGGCGAGCCGTTCCGCGAGGCCCTCACCAAGCTGCAGGCCGAAGCGCCCCCGATGCCCGCCAAGACAGTGCACAAGGTGCTCGATCAGCAGCTCGGCACCCGCTGGCGCGAGCGGTTCCTCGAGTTCAGCGACGAGCCAGCCGCATCGGCCAGCATCGGTCAAGTCCACAAGGGCGTGTGGAAGGACGGCCGCGTCGTCGCGGTCAAGGTCCAGTACCCCGGCGCCGACCACGCGCTCAAAGCCGACCTCAAGACCCTCAGCCGCATGTCCGGGCTCATCCAGAAGCTCTCGCCCGGAACAGACGTCAAGGGCATGTTCGACGAGCTGATCGATCGGACCGAGGACGAACTCGATTACATCGGTGAGGCCGACAACCAGCGCGCATTCGCCGAGGCCTTCGACGGCGATCCCGATTTCGTGGTCCCCAAGGTGGTGGCGAGCGCCCCGAAGGTGATCGTCTCCGAGTGGGTGGACGGCAGACGTCTCTCGCAGATCATCGCGGACGGCACCCAGGAGGAGCGCAACGCCGCGGCCACGAAGATGACCACGTTCGAGGTCAGTTCACCGGCGCGCGTCGGACTGCTGCACGGCGACCCGCATCCCGGCAACTTCTTCGTGCTGGACGACGGCCGCTTCGGCATCCTCGACTTCGGCGCGATCGGGCATTACCCCGACGGTCTGCCCGCGATGACCGGGCCGATCCTCGCCCTCGCGCGCGACAAGAAGTACGACGAGCTCCGCGAGCTGATGGTGCAGACGGACTTCATCCGCGCGTCGCACGCCGATCGCGTGACGCCCGACGATCTCGCGAACTACCTTCAGCCGTACGTGGATCCGCTGTACAGCGACACCTTCCACTTCACGCGCAAATGGCTGCAACGAGCGGCGGGCAAGGCGACGGACCTCTCGGGCGACGTCTACAAGACCTCACGGAACCTCAACGTCCCGCGGGAGTACGTCATGGTGTTCCGGGTTCTGATCGGCTGCGTCGGCATCGCCGCTCAGCTCAACGCGGAAGCGCCGTACCGGGAGATCATGGCCGATTGGGTGCCCGGCATCGCCTGACCGGCTCCCCGTCTCCCCCGGTTCACGCGACCGAGTTCTTACGCGGCCTGCCGCGAGGCCGCTTGCGGGCGATCACGACGCCGCCGTCGAAGATCTCGCCGCCCCAGACGCCCCACGGCTCGGCACGCTCGAGCGCCAGCTCGAGGCACTGGGTCTGCAGTGGGCAGCCTTTGCACAGGGCTTTGGCCTCGTCGAGGAGGCTCGGCTGATCGGCGAACCAGAGGTCGGCGTCGCCGCTCTGGCATGGGAGCTCGACGGCGCGGCTCATGCCGATGCCGTCGGAGGGTGCAAGGGTGGTGGTACTCATGAATCTGATCTCTCATCGCAAGTGAAACGGGTGTTACGAAGGTGAACCCCGGACCGACTCGACCGATGATCGAAAAAGGCCACGGGCTCGCTTGTCGCGATTCACCGTGGCCTCGTGTCGTTGACGAACCAGTGCTTGACTAGTTCAGTCGGAACGGGTGTCGTCGTCCTGACCGGGCTACGGGGAGTCGCCATGCGCTGGCATCTGGTGCCACGCGCCAATGCTGTGCAATCACGATTCCGACTCCCTTCCGTTTCAGGTCTCCACCACACGCCGAGGTAGGCGTGTCACTTACTCGAACTACTGTATGCGGGCCGATTGATCGGCACAACTTATTTTCTACCTGCGGTTATGCGCCGCCGAGACCCTTCTCGACGGCGGCGAGCAATTCCTGCCCGATGAGGTCGGCGCGTTCGGGACCGAACCCGCGGACGGCGAGCAGCTCGGACATGTCGACCGGGAGTTCCGTGGCGATCGTGCGAAGCATCGCTTCGCTGAGAACGTTCGCAGGCATGATCTCGTTGCGCTCGGCGAACTCCTTCCGCCACGCGCGCAGGCTTCGGAAGACGTCTTTGTCGGGCTCCTGCCGCGGCTCGTCGCGCATGCCGGCGGGTGAGGGCACGACACCGTCGAGAAAGCGGGACCGCTTGCGCGTCGCGCGCCGACCGTCGCCGCGGGACAGGCTCCATGAGAGATGCAGATGTTCCCGCGCGCGCGTCACGCCGACGTAGAACAGTCGACGTTCCTCCTCCACCTCGTCCTGTGTGCCGGTGGCGCGTCCGAGCGGAACGGACCCCTCGTGCAGCCCGGTGAGGAACACCGCGTCCCATTCGAGGCCCTTGGCCGCGTGCATCGACGACAGGGTCACGCCGTCCACGACGGGGGCATGACGGTTCTTGGACCGGTTGTCCAGTTCCCGGACGACGGCGGCGAAATCGGCGTCGGGGTTCTCGGCGACGACGGTCTCCGCGAGCTCGACGAGTCGGAGCAACTGCTGCCATCTCGACTTCGCAGCAGCGCCGGCCGGCTCGCCCTCGGTGAGTCCCACTGAGCGCAGCGCGCGGCGGACCGCGTCGAGCACCGGCATCGGAGGAGGCGGCCCATCGGCCAGTGACTGCAGGCGGCGCATCGCGGCCACGATCTCCGGGCGCGAGAAGAATCCCTGGTCGCCCCGGACCTGATAGTCGATGCCTGCCGCCGAGAGCTCTTCCTCGTATTGTTCGGACTGGGCGTTCACGCGGTACAGGATCGCGATCGCGGCAGCCGGAACCCCAGCGCGCAGCAGCTTCTTGACCTCGCCGACGACGGTCCCGACCTCGGTCGCCTCGTCCTCGTTCTCCGAGAAGATCGGGGCGGGTCCGGATTTCCGCTGTCCGATGAGCTTGAGCCGTGTTCCGGCGATCTGACCACTGGCTTTGCCGATCACGGTGTTGGCGAGGTCGACCACTTCCGGCGTCGACCGGTAGTCGCGCTGCAATCGGACCAGAGTCGCGTCGGGGAAGCGTCGAGTGAAGTTCAGCAGGTGATCGGGTGTGGCGCCGGTGAAGCTGTAGATGGTCTGGTTGGCGTCGCCGACGACGGTCAGGTCGTCACGATCGCCGAGCCACGCGTCGAGCAGGTTCTGCTGAATGGGCGTGACGTCCTGGTACTCGTCGACGACGAAACTGCGGTAGCGGGACCGGAACTCCTCGGCGATCGACGGCTCCGACTGGAGGATCGCCGTGGTGAAGATGATGAGGTCTTCGAAGTCGAGGAGTCGTACGCCGTCGAACGACGCTTTCGCGTCTTCGTAACCGGCGAAGATCTGCGCGACGGTGCGTGCGTCGGTCGGCAGATCACGGCGTCCGGCCTTGGCGGCGTCGACGTAGGCTGCGGGCCCGATGTCGGACGACTTGGCCCACTCGATCTCGGACGACAGATCGCGCAGCAGATCGCGGTCGGCCGAATCGAGACCGGCGTCGCGCGCCACCCTCGCCACGAGCCGGAACTTGTGGTCGAGCAGCTCCCACTGGGTCGACCCCATGACGGTGGGCCAGAAGTACCTCAGTTGGCGCAGTGCGGCCGCGTGGAACGTCTGCGCGACGACGCTCCCGCCCGGACCGGACACACCGAGACCCGCGAGCCGTTCGCGCATCTCCGCGGCGGCGCGCGCGGTGAACGTCACCGCGAGCACCTGGCTCGGATTCACCTGCCCAGAGTCGATGAGATGCGCGATGCGACGGGTGATGGTTCGCGTCTTACCCGTGCCCGCGCCCGCGAGCACACACACCGGCCCACGCGGAGCCGTCACCGCCTCGATCTGTTCCGGGTCCAGACCGGCGAGTGCTCCGGTCTCCATCGTCCTCATCGCCACCCGGACACGGTCTCATGCGGGTCTGACAATCGGAGTATCCGTCCAGGCCCAGACGTCAGAGCAGGCCGAGCTTCGACATGACCTCGCCGACGGCGGGGTTGGTCGCGGTGGATCCGTCGCCGTAGAGCGCGGTCGGAACCACGTGATTGCCGTTGTTCACGCTGCCGACGAACTCGGCGGCCTCCGGGTTCGCCTCGATGTCGATCTCGGTGTACTCGACCTGGTTGCGGTCCAGTCCGGCCTTGAGGCGGCTGCAGAAGGGGCACCAGGTGGTCGTGTACAGCGTGAGTGCGGGGTTCGCGACGTCGGTCATGGCACCAATCTATCGCGGGGCGTGAGCCCACGCCTCGATGAGGTTCCGGGCGATCGAGATCGACGCGGGGAGGTTGAGCGCGACGTCGGGGTCGTCCGCTCCCCAGTCGGCCTTGCGCTCCAGCGCGGCGAGGACCTCGTCACGGTGGAACCACCGTGCGTCGGCGAGTTCGCCGTCGCGGAAGACGAGCGGCTCGGACGGGTCGCCGATCGCCTCGAAGCCCAGCATGAGCGAACGGGGAAACGGCCACGGCTGCGATCCCAGGTACCGCGGTTCGGCGACCGAGATCCCGGCCTCCTCCGCCACCTCGCGTCGGACGCACTGCTCGAGGGACTCCCCCGGCTCGACGAACCCGGCGAGCGTGGAGAACCACTTCTCCGGCCACACCGCCTGCCGTCCGAGCAGGACCCGATCGGCACCGTCGTGGATCACCATGATGACGGCCGGATCGGTGCGCGGGAACTCGTCCCCGGCGTCGGTGCGCAGGATCCAGCCTCCGTTGACCGGCGTCGCCGGCTGCCCGTCGACCGGAGAGAACCGGGCCGCACGATGCCAGATCAACATGCCGACGGCCGTCGCGAGCATGCCGGCCTCATCGGGCGAGAGCAGGTGAGCACCGGTCCGGGCGTCGGCGGAGTCGCCTGACACCTCGTCCACTCGCAGCGCCCACAGGTGGACTCCGTCGACGCCGATGAGCACGGCCTCCGGCGGCGGTGTGTCGCCGTCGGACGCGGTCCAGGCGAGCGCGCCGTCGGCGGTCACCGGGTACCGGCCCTTGTGGTCGATGTGCAGCACGCGAGCCTGCGGCCAGCCCGCCGTCATCAGGTCGGGGCTCTTCCGGATCGCGTCGCCGCGATCGAACTCTCCACGGGCGAGCATCGGCGGCGCGGGGAACTCGAACGACGCCATCAGGCCGGTCCGCCCTGGCGGACGTACAGCAGGCGGTCGCCGACCTCGATCTCCTCGACTTCGGGTTCCCCGACGCGGTACAGCTTGCCTTCCCGGACCACCCCGAGCACCAGGTCCTTGGTGTGGGCGGGCGAACCGCCCGTCTCGGACGGCTCCACCTCGCGTTCGGCGATCGCGTATCCCTCCTCCGGGCTGAGGAGGTCTTCGACGACCTCCACCACGGACGGGGTGATGGTTGCGATGCCGAGCAGCCGACCGGCCGTCTCCGACGAGACGACCACGGAGTTGGCGCCCGACTGCCGCATGAGGTGGGTGTTCTCCGCCTCGCGGATCGACGCGACGATCTTGGCCCGCGGATTGATCTCACGGGCGGTCAGCGTCGCCAGGACTGCGGTGTCGTCTCGGCTGGCGGCGATGACGATCGCCGACGCGTACTGGACTCCGGCGAGACGCAGCACGTCGGATTTGGTGGCGTCACCGCGAACGGTGACCAGCCCGTGCGCGGCGGCGGCCTCCAACGCGCCCGGATCGTTGTCGACGACGACGATCTCCGACGCCTTTCCGCCGTCGGCGATGACGGCGTCGACGGCCGTGCGGCCCTTGGTGCCGTAGCCGACGACGATCGTGTGATTCCGCACGCGGTTTCTCCAGTTCTGGATCTTGATGGCCTGGCGTGAACGCTCGGTGAGCACTTCGAGGGTGGTGCCGATGAGCACGATCAGGAAGAGGACGCGCAGCGGGGTGATGAAGATGATGTTCACCAGTCGAGCGCCCTCGGTGATCGGCGTGACGTCGCCGTATCCCG
Source organism: Gordonia sp. (in: high G+C Gram-positive bacteria) (assembly GCA_030152405.1). Classification (GTDB taxonomy): domain Bacteria; phylum Actinomycetota; class Actinomycetes; order Mycobacteriales; family Mycobacteriaceae; genus Gordonia. The sequence goes on from JASLJL010000307.1 coordinate 10,271, forward strand.
TGGTCGACAGGGTGACCGCCGAGTAGTACAGCGAGTCGATGTACGTCAGCGGCGTCTCTTTGGCGTCCCGGTACCCGTCGCGGTCCAG
>JASLJL010000395.1 GCA_030152405.1 Gordonia sp. (in: high G+C Gram-positive bacteria)
ACCACTCGCCCGACGTTGCGCATGTAGTCGGTTCCGAGCCGAGCCATGTACTCGCGACCATTCGTCGACGCGAGGATGGTTCCGAACATGATCGTCGCGCCGTGCGAGAACACCACCGCGTTCTTCTTCCGTGCCTTCACCACCGCGGCGATGGAGTCGGTGAATCGCGCCTTGAACTCCGTGCCACTCTCGGCGCCGGGGATCCGGGCCGCGAGGTCGCCGCGCAGCCACTGCTGCGGCGCGAGCATGTATCCGGTCGGCGCGTCGCGTTCAGGAGTGCCCTCGTAGTCGCCCGCCAGGATCTCGTGGATGCCGGAAAGGACCACCGGACGCGTGAACAGGGAGCGAGCGAGCGGTGCGGCGGTCTGCTGCGTCCGAACCATGCGTGAGGCGAACACACCGTCGAACTTGCGGTCACGGAGCAGCACGGCGACCTGCCGCGCCTGCGTGCGTCCGAGGTCGGTCAGCGAGGGACCCGGGGTCTTGGTGTCGACGAGCCCTGACGCGTTGCCCGCCGACTCGGCGTGACGGACGAACGTGATCGTGAGCTCGGGCGCCGCGTCCGCGGTCGCAGCGGGAACGACGGTCGCGACGGACGCCGCGGTGGCGGCAGCGACGACGACGGCGCCGAGCCGGGAGAGAAGTGACTTCTGATGGATCATGGGGAGGATTCCTTCGGGGCTTTGATCAGTGCAGTGTTATGACGCGCCTCACATGCTTGCACCAAAAGTGATCCATCCGACGATTCATGCCCGCTGAACGGGATTCGTCGGCACGATTCTGCGCCTACCGGCCGGTTCCGTGCCCGTGAACCCGGCGGAGTCGGTGCACGACATCGACCGCCGGCTTGATCGTGCGAGAATTATCGAAATATGATCGTGCGAGAACATTCGAACGATTGGAGACGAGCCGTGGGTCCGCGCACCTACCAACACCCCGACGCCGACGAGATCGCGATTCCCCGCGTCCTGTTCGCTCTGAGCGAGCCATTGCGACTGAACATGGTGAGGATGCTCGCCGAGCGCGGCGAGACCGACAGCATCGACCTCGGTCCGGACCTGCCACGCTCGACACTGACTCACCACACGAGCCTGCTGCGTGAGTCCGGCGTGGTCTTCGTGCGCGCCGAAGGCCGCAAGTGCATGATCCGGCTGCGCGACGAGGACCTCGACGCACGCTTTCCAGGACTGCTCGACACCGTTCTCGCGGGCTACCTGGCCGCCACCGACGACGAAGGTGAGGCGCACACGTGATCCGCAGGTTGTGGCCGCTGATCATCGCCGCCGTCTCGCTCGGCATCGACGCGTACGTCCTTGCCGGAGTGCTTCCGGACATCGCGGACTCGCTGTCGACCACAGTCGCGATGATCGGCCTCGGCGTCACCGCGTTCACCGCTGCATACGCCCTCTGCGGGCCGCTACTCTCGGGACGACTCACCCGAGGCAGCACCGCCAGGGCTCTGCTCATAGCTCTCGGGTTGTTCAACGTGGGCAACCTCGTCACCACCCTCGCGCCCGGGATCGAAGTGTTCCTCGTCTCGCGCGTGGTGGCCGGAGCCGGTGCAGGAGTGCTCACGGCCGTCGCGACCGCCACGGCCGCAGCGATGGTCCCCGATCACGAGCGCGGCCGCGCCATGTCCATGGTGACCCTCGGACTGTCCACCGGCACCGTTGCCGGTGTGCCGGTCGGGATGCTGATCGGACAGCATGTCGGGTGGCGCGCCACGATGGCTTTGGTCGTGCTGATCGGTGTGGTGAGCATGGTGGCCCTCGCGCTCCGCGCCGGAACTCTTCCACGACTCCGCACTGCGGCGGGAGGCTCCGCGCTCAGCGCACTGCGATCCGGGAGGACGCGAGTCGGCGTCTCGGCCGCCTTTCTGCTCGGCGTGGCGAGCCTCGGCCTGTACACCTATCTGCTGCCGATGGCCGACGACCGGAACCTCGGCGATCTCGGATTCGCTCTCGTCTGGGCGTGGGGCATCGGCGGCGTCACCGGCTCTGCCCTGATCGGCAAGCCCCTCGACCGTTTCGGCCCGAGACCGATGCTGATCGCCCTGCCTGCACTGCTCACGCTGAGCTTCGCGGTGGTCTGGCTCTCCTCCTCGCCGATGGCATGGCTCGTCGCCGCAGTGGTCTGGGGCGCGGCCGGCTGGGCCAGCGTTCCGACCCTGCAGCAGGCATTGACCGCGGACCGTCCCGCGCAGGCGATGCCGATCATCGCCCTGCAGATGGCTGCCATGTACCTCGGCTCCGCTGCGGGCGCCGCTCTCGGTGGCGCGTTGATCACCGATGGCTCGGGCGCCGCCGGTCTCGCGGGCTGGGCACTCATCCCCGCGGCGGTCGCCCTGGCGCTTACCGGGTGGATCGCGACGCGAACCTCGGTCCGCACGACAGCGAAGCCTGAGTCAACGAGCAGCGCCGCACGAGTGAGTTGTCGGACAACCGAGTGACCGCCGATCCGCATGGCTGTGGGGGTACGACAAAAAGCGCCGCCTGAGCTGCAGTGACGCAGTTCAGGCGGCCAGAATGCCGATTAGACGGTGAAGCCGAGGGCCCTCAG
>JASLJL010000499.1 GCA_030152405.1 Gordonia sp. (in: high G+C Gram-positive bacteria)
AAGCCGAGACCCACCCACAGCGGAGCGCCCAGCGCGACGGCGGAGAGCCCGACCGTCTGAATCAGGAGCGCGGCGGTCACCGCGTGTTCTCGCCGCACCACTCGGAGAAGCTGAGGGGCCACGACGCCGCCGATCACGGTGGTCACCGCCTGCGGGACGACGGTCAGCCCCGCCGCGCTCGGCGAGTACCCGGCGGTCTCCTGAACATGCAGGCTGACGAGATACACCGACGCCGCGGCCGCCGCGGCCGCGGTCAACACCTGCCCGAACGCGACCGCGAACCCCGGGGACCGAAACAAATCGACGGCGATGAGCGGTTCGACGAGGCGGCCCTGGCGTCTGACGAACACCACGAGTGCGATCAGGCCGGCCGCGAGCGCCGTCCCACCGGTCCCGGGACGGTCAGCGAGATGCGCGATCCCGTACACGATCGCGCCGAGCGAGACCGCGGACAGCACCACGCTGAGCGGATCCCAGTCAGGCGGATCAGGACTCCGGCTCTCGGGGACGAGCGCAGGTGCGAGGGCCGCCCCCACGAGCGCGATGGGCGCGCAGAGCGCGAACACTCCTGGCCATCCCACCGACTGCGTCACCGCGCCGCCGATCACCGGGCCGACGGCGTTGGCGGCGCCGAACATCGCGACCCAGAGTCCGTTCGCGATCGTCCGGTCGTGACCTGCGTAGAGCACGGCGATCGTCGAGACGACGTTCGCGACGATCAACGCACCCATCACGCCGCCGACGACTCGTCCGACGATCAACGTCTGCACCGTCGGCGCGAGCGCGATGACCAGATTCGCAGCCGCGTGCCCGACCAGTCCCACGATCAGGACGGTTCGCCTGCCGAGACGATCACCGAGGCGAGCCGCCAGGATCACGGTCACGGCCATCGCGAGCGGATACGCGTCGACCACCCAGGCGCGTGTCGTGTCGGCCATCCCGACGTCCGCGGCGATCGACGGCAGAGCCGTGTTGACCATGCTGACCGAGAGGCTGCCGGCGAGGATTCCGGTGAGCAGCGGCGCCATCGGCGCCCACCGCCGTCGTCTCGGGTGCGACTGCTCGCCGTCCGTACCAGAGCTCGTCGCGCATTCCGTCGCCATGTCGTCGATCGTCCGGCCCGGCGGCGTGTTCTTCAAGTACTGACATGTCGGTGACATACTGACCGAATGGATAGCAATGCAGGTGAGAAGGCTTTGCGCCCACGGACGGCGAACGCGGTTCGGAGTTGGGCGACGTCCTGTCCGGCCGAGATCGCCGTAGCGGTGCTCGGCGGAGCGTGGAAGCCGAGCATTCTGCATCAGCTCGAGAGTCACTCTGTGCTGCGGTTCGGTGAACTCGGCCGCGCGATCGGCGACCCGAGTCCCCGCGTGCTGACTCGCCAGCTACGGGAGCTCGAGGACGACGGTCTCATCAACCGGGTGGTGTATCCCGAGGTACCGCCGCGCGTCGAGTACAGCCTCACCGCTCTCGGCGAGTCGGCGAGCGGGGTGCTGTCCGGCCTCACCTCGTGGGGCTCGGACTACGCGGCGACGCGGCGAGAGTTCCTCGACCTCTGAGTCACACGCTCAACGATCCCAGTTTCGCCGGGTTCCGCACCGCGTAGACGGCCGACACCCGGCCGTCGACCACCTCGACGCACGTGACGTTGTCGATCACACCGTCGATCGACGAGATGACCGCGGGCATGCCGTTGACGACGGTCATGCGGAAACCCAGTTCCCCCAGTCCTGCGCCCTTGGCCAACAGCCCGATCAGTAGTCGCGCGACACGATCGGCTCCGTGCACCGGACGTCGTGCGGCCGACACGACTCCACCACCGTCGCCGAGGAACACCACACCGGGAGCGAGTGTGTCCATGAGTCCTTGGACGTCGCCCGTCATCGCGCTGGCGAGGAATCGTTCGGCCACGGCCTGCGCCTGCGCCGGCTCCGCGACCGCCGCACTTCGCCTGGCCCGGACGTGATTCCGTGCCCGGCTGGCGATCTGCCGGACGGCGGTCTCCGACTTGTCGACGGCGGCCGCGATCTCGCTGTACTCGAACGCGAAGACCTCGCGCAGCACGAACACCGCCCGTTCCGCGGGCGTCAACGATTCGAGCACGAGCAGCATCGCGGTGGTGACCGCCTCTCCGGTCAGCACGTGGTCGAGAGCGTCGTCCGACGCGGTCTCAAGCGGCTCCGGCAACCACGGCCCGACGTAGTCCTCGCGACGTCGGGCCGCCGCACGCGCCGCGTTCAACGCTTGCCGCGTGACAATTCGCGCCAGGTAGGCGCGTGAGTTGGCGATCGTGGTGTGATCGACGTCCTGCCAGCGCAGCCAGCTGTCGGAGACCACGTCCTCAGCATCCGCTGTCGATCCGAGGATCTCGTACGCGATCGAGAACAGCAGGGGCCGGTGAACGACGAAGTCGTCGGTCATCGTGGACCCGGAATCGTGACGGCCGAGCCTTTGCGAGCCGATGCGGCCGCGAACGTGCAGACCTGCTCCTTGAAGAACGCACCCGGGCGACCGCCGAACCAGATGCGGGTCGGCACGTCGTTTCGGTGAGCGTGCTGGATCACGGCGTCGCGGCGCCCGAGCGAGACGTTCTGCCCGACGAACGACATCGAGAACGCCCGCGGCGCCTCGCCTCGGAGTTCCCGCAGCACGTTCTTCGCGGCGTGTGCGCCCTGCGGCAGCGCCGCCTGACAGCTGGCCCGAGTCCCCTCGACTGCTGCGGCGTCGCCGACCGCGTACACGTGCGGGTGACTCGTGCTTCGAAGCCGCTGATCGACTCGCACCCGGCCCGTGTCATCGGTGTCGAGACCGCTGCGCGCGGCCAGGTCGGTGACCTGCGCGGTCACCGCCCACAGAGTGAGGTCGGCGTCGTCGGCCGCCGTCCACCTACCCGTGACGACGTCGACTCCCAGAGACGACAGGACCTTCGCGACCCGGCGCCGCGCGGCGACACCGAGTGACGCGCCGAGTTCATCGCCGACCAGACGGACGGACAGGTCGGGCCGCTGTTCGGCGATCTCCGACGCGGTCTCGATACCGCTGAGTCCGGCCCCGACGACCGTGACTCGCGCTCCCTCGTCGAGCGCACGCAGACGTCGGGCGGCCTCGCGTGCCTGATCGACGTCGCCGACCGCGAGCGTCCCGTCCGGCGACGCCGCCGAGCTTCCGACCGCGTAGATCATCCGGTCGAAGTCGAGCGCCGACCCGTCGGACAGTTCGACGACGCCGTCGCCGACCTTCTCGACCGCGGCCGTCCGGTGCTTGACTCGGCCGTCGAGCATCTCCGACAGCGGCCGCGTCGCCGGTCCGCTGCCTGCGATCTCCTGATGCAGCCGAACGCGCTCGACGAACTCGGTGTGCGGGCTGACGACGGTCACCGTCACGTCGTCACCGCCCTTGCGCGCCAACAGATTCGCCGCGACAGTCCCCGCGTACCCGGCCCCTGCGATCACGATGTCCATGGTGTGACTCCCTCTAGCGTCGGTGATTGACATACATGGGACACCGCCCGACGCTCATCTGTGACAATCCGCCACTGTGCCGCCGATCACAACCGCTGCGGCCTGATAGCGTCGGATTCAGCATCGCGTGTCGGTGACGGACTGCGTCAGACATGGAGGTGCCGAAGACGAAAGTCTCACCATGTCAGTCAGTTTCAATCACACCATCATCGGCGCGCACGACCCCGCGTTGTCCGCCGACTTCTACCTCGCGGTTCTCGGCGCACGTCCCGCTCCGAGCTGGGGCCCGTTCATCAACATTCAGCTCGACGACGACACGCTGTTGCAGTTCGCCGCCGCGCCGGTGAACGATCCGATTCACATGGCGTTCCTCATGAACGACGACGAGTTCGATCGAGGGTACGACGTTCTCACCACACTCGGGGTGGAGCACTGGGCCGACCCTCAGATGACACGTCCGGGCGAGATCTCCACCGGTGAAGGCAAGCGCGTGTACTTCAAAGATCCGTCGGGCCACCTGCTCGAAATGCTCACGCAGGCCTATCTCTGATCCAGAGCTCCCCGAACTCAGTACTGGGATCGGCGCTTGAGGGACTATCGCCCTCGAGCGCCCGTCTCGGTACTGAATTCGGGACGAGCGTCCGTGCGGGCCAACTGAAAAGCCCACGCGCAAGGCGTGGGCTGGTCAGATACTTGGTGCCCCCCGCAGGATTCGAACCTGCGACCTTCTGCTCCGGAGGCAGACGCTCTATCCCCTGAGCTAGGGGGGCGGGTCAAGCGAAAGCAACAGTAGCGCACGGCAGCTCGAGCATCCAACACCGGGTGCCCGGACGCCCTCACACGGCGATGAGAGTGGCGTCGGCGACGCCGCGATAGCGGTCGGGAGTGCATGTCAGCACGATCACCTGGGCGTCGCCCGCGGCCCTGCCGAGCACCTGAGCCATCGATGTCAGACGTTTCGGATCGGTGTACCCGAGCGCGTCGTCGAGGATCACCGGGACGCCGTCCGCCTCGTCGACCAACGACGCGCACGCCAACCTCGCGAGAAGCCCCAGCTGTTCGCGTGCGCCGCCGGAGAGGGCCTCCACGTCGACGGTGACGCCGTCGAGTGTGCGCGTTCGGATCTGGAAGTCGTCGGCGACGTGGAACCCGACGCCGTCGCCGAACACCGGGGCCGCGAGCTCTTCCAAACGCCGCGTGAACGGGTCCACGTAGCGCGCCCTCGTCTCGTTGCGCTTGCGATGCAACGTCTCGTACAGGACCTTCGCTCCCCCGGCCCGCTGCGTGACGCGGCGGAGGGCGGCCTGGGCCGCGTCGTTCTCGGCGACCGCGTCGGACAGTTCGTCGAAGCGCCCGTCGGTGCGGCAGACCTCGAGCCGCGTGGTCAGCTCGGTCTGCAGTTTGCGCTGTTCGGTGATCTGCGCCCGCGTGCGCTCCAACGCCGCATCGGCTTCGGCCGCCCGCGCGCGCACTCCGGCGACGTCGACGCGGACCGCGTCGGCAGCGACCTTCGACGCCGCGGCTCGCGCGTCCTCCAACGCGCGCGCCGCCGCAGACGATCCGGCCACCAGATCGGCGTCGGACGCGTCCGCGACCGCGCGTTGCAGTTCTTCGCGCAGTGCGGCGACGGTCTGCGCGGCCCGGCCGCCGGACGCCTCCCACACCTCCAGCTTGGCCATCTGCTCACGTTCGCGTGAGCGCTCGTCGTCCCGGGCGCGCTCGAGACGGTTCACCGCAGTCACGGCGTCCCGCTCGCGGACACGGAGTGCGCCCACATCCTCGGCGTCGATCGGGTCGGCCTCGGGAATTCGTGACGCCACGGTCTCCCGCTCAGCAGAGAGATCCTCCACCGTGCGGTCGCCGAGCTCACGGCGGATCGACCGCTCCAACTCGCGGATCCGACCGATCGCCTCGCCGCGTCGAGCCGCAGCAGGCGCGACCTGTGACAGTGTCTCCACGGCACACCGCTCAAGCAGCTCCGATTCCCGCGTCCGCAGATCGTCGAGAGCCGAGGCCAGTGCGGCGGCGTCCGCGCCGGGGAGTACCTCGACACGCACCGACGGCGCCTCGATCGAGACCGCATGCGCAGCCGACCGTCGGGTCTCGCCGTCTGCTTCTTCGCCGTCGACGGTCACGCCGTCGACGAGCGGGGTCACCACGACCGTCGCTGCTCCGGCGTCCAACCGTGCCTGCGCACGAGCGATCTCCCGATCGAGCTCGGCGGCGAGTTGCACGTCGGCGTCGGTCGCGACCAGGTCGGAGACCGCGGCGGACGCACGAGTGAGTTCACCCTGTAGGCGCTCGACCTCACCGAGGATCGCATCCAGCTCGGCGAGCCTGCGGCGGTCGACGGTCACCGCCGCGGCTGCCTCGGCGGCCACGATTCGCTCCCGGAGCGCCGACAGCTTCGCCG
>JASLJL010000519.1 GCA_030152405.1 Gordonia sp. (in: high G+C Gram-positive bacteria)
CGTCGGGCAGGTTCATGTCCATGAGGACCACGTCGGGGAGGGTGGCCGCGGCCCGGGTCGCGGCCGCGGCGACGCGGTCGGCGGTGGCGACGACGTCGAACCCGGTGTCGCTGAGGTCGCGGGCCACGCCGTCGCGCCACATCGGGTGATCGTCGACCACCATGATTCGGAGGTCCTTCACGTTGTGGCCTTCCCTCGGTGCTTCGGTGCGGTGAGTTCCCATTCTGTCCCGGCGCCGGGCGCCGACTCCAGGCGCGCGGTGCCGCCGAGCGCCTCGACGCGGCCGATCACCGAACGTGAGATGCCCATTCGGCCTTCGGCTTCGGCGGCGGCGAGTCGGCCGTCGGGGATGCCGCCGCCGTCGTCGCGGACGCTGACGATCACCTCGTCGCCGAGGTCTTCGAGCAGGATGAAGGCCTCCGCGCCGGGCCCCGCATGATGCGCGACGTTGTCGAGGATGTTCTCGACGGCGGCGAGGAGTTCGTCGGCGACGGCGGTGTCGACGGTGACCGGGGCGGCGGGTGCGCTGATGCTCGCGCGGCTTCCGACGGTCGTTCGGAGCGCCGCGGCAAGATCGCGTTCGGCCGGCTCCAACGACGACGCGGTGTCGGGAGCGTCGGCGATCAGAGCGCGGAGTCGTCGTTCCTGTTCGGCGGCGAGGATAGCGAGTTCGGCTGCGTCGCCGCCTATTTCGCGTCCGCGCTTGGCCATGAGAGCGAGGACTTGCAGGACGCCGTCGTGCACTTCGCGGGACAGTCGTTCACGCTCGGCCGACTGTGCGGCGAGGGCGATCGCGGAGACGAGTTCGTCGTGGACCGTCCGTGCGCGCGAGGCGGCCATACCGACTGCCGCTGCTGCGGACACCAGAAGGATCGTCGTCGCATTGCGGCCGAAGTTGAGGGAGATCTCGCCTTTGACGTAGTAGTTGGCGCCGGCGATCGCGAGAGCCGCCACGGCTCCCCAGAGGGCGCCGCCGATGACGGCCGTCGACAGGGCCGCGTTGGTCATCCAGAGTGTGGTGGGCCATGTCTGGTTGTGGCTGATCCAGTCGTCGTCGGTGACGAACGACGTCGACAGCATCATGCCCGCCGATACGGCGACTTCGACGGCGACGAACCACACGCGTCGTCCGAATCCGATGAGATAGCCTGCGGCCCACCAGATGTTCGCCGCTGTCAGGATTCCGAAGAGCGTCCACGTGAGGCCCGGGCGGGTGAGATCGCCGTTGATCGCGATCTGGAATCCGAGGGCGTAGACGAACGAGAGCAGTCGGAAGATCTGCGCCGCCCGCCAGAGCGGGCCGACCGGGTCACGGTCCTCGATCTCCCGCCAGCTCTGGACCAACTGCGGTCGGGTCCGCCTGTCTGCCTGCACCCTTCGACTTTCCCATGCTGTCCGGCTTGGCGAGTGAGGTTGAGACGCCGCCCGCTCGTCGAGCGAGTCGAAGCGTCTAGATCTGACGCTTCCCGAAGTCGGGCTTCTCTCTGGCCAGCCCGGCCTTGCGAGCGATCGTGTGGTTGCGGCCGCGAAGCAAGCGGATCTGGAGCGCTTGTTCCACGGGGAACGAGAGGCGAGAGCCGTTGTACCAGGTGTTCTCGAACAGAGCCTTCGACGCTGCGACGGCGTCGGGCGAGCGCTGCTTGATCTGTTCGACGAGCTCGTCGGCGTCGGCGAACGGGTCATCGGACACCCCGGACACCAGCCCCCAGTCGAGGGCCTGCTGGGCGTCGAACATCTCGCCGGTCATGGTGAGGCGTTTCGCGATGTCGATGGTGGTGAGCTGCGCGATGCTCGCGGAGAGCGACATGTCCGGGATGAGACCCCACTTGGCTTCGAGGATCGACAGATCGGCAGTGGTTGCGGCGAAACGGAAGTCGGCGCCGAGCGCGATCTGGAGTCCGCCGCCGTAGCAGTGGCCGGTGATCACGGCGATTACCGGAACCGGCACGCTGCGCCATGCCCAGCCGGCGTTCTGGAAGTTGTTCGCGGCGGACGACTTCTTCGGGATCATGTTCCGCATCACCCGGCCGCGTTCTTTCCCGACGGACGCGAAATCGAGTCCGGAGGAGAACGATTCGCCTTCACCGGCGAGGATCACGGCGCGCAGGTCGCGGTCGTCGGCTGCGCGCCGAGCGGCTGCCGCGAGGTCGTCGAGCATGTCGAGAGTGAGCCCGTTGTGCTTCTCCGGGCGGTTGAGGCGGACGTGCGCCACCTGGTCGCGGACCTCGTAGCTGATGTTGCTCATGATGTGAGGGTAGTGAAGTCGGACGGTCTCCCCGTACCGAGTGCTCTCCGTACCGGGTGCCGAGGCTCTACAGATCCTCATACTTCGACAGCCGGTCGCGGAGGATCCGCACGGTCGCTTCGACCTCGTCGAGGAACTGGTCGACTTCGCCTTCGTGGTAGCCGCGCAGGCCGATCGGAGGCTTCGAGAATGCCGCATCGCGAATCTCCTCGGGGAGGAGCGTCCGCTCTGGTCGTGGGGTGTCGGCTGGTTCACTCGGAGACGTGGTGTCTTTCGCTCCGCCGTCGACACGGCGTCGCAGTTCGCGGAAGTCGTCTTCCACGACGCGCAGGAACTGATCGACGTCCTCTTCGCGGTAGCCCTTCTCAAATAGGCGCGTGGG
>JASLJL010000523.1 GCA_030152405.1 Gordonia sp. (in: high G+C Gram-positive bacteria)
GTTCAAGCGATCTACGACGCGATCCCCGTCGAGAAGGAACTGTTCTGGGTGCAGGACACCACCCGCCGCTGGGACGGCTACCTCGAATTCCAGCGCCGCCCCGAACCGATGCTCGCCTGGTTCGACAACCACATGGCATAACAACCACCACGACGGTCGGTGGCATTCTCCACCTGACATCAGGCAGAGAATGTCACCGATCGTTGGCGTACTCCTGACGTGCGCGCCTGGAAACCCCCATTGAGTGCCAGTTCACTGTCGTCCGGCGCGGAATCTGACACCTACGCTGGATGTCCCATATCTGTCAGCCCCGAGCCATGTCCACGAACTTCGAGAGGTGCAGCTGGTGGGCGACGGTGATCGTCGCCGTCGGGCCGTTACGGTGCTTGCCGACGATGATGTCAGCCTCGCCTGCACGGGGATCGTCGCGCTCGATGGAGTCGGGACGGTGCAGCAGGATGACCATGTCGGCGTCCTGCTCCAGCGAACCCGACTCACGCAGGTCCGAGACCTGCGGGCGCTTGTCGGTTCGCTGTTCCGGACCACGGTTCAGCTGCGAGATCGCGACCACCGGCACTTCGAGCTCCTTGGCGAGGAGCTTGATCGAGCGGGAGAACTCCGAGACCTCTTGCTGACGTGACTCAACCTTCTTGCCGGACGTCATCAGCTGCATGTAGTCGATCACGACGAGTCGCAGGTCGTGGCGCTGCTTGAGACGCCGAGCCTTCGCACGGATCTCCATCATCGTCAGGTTCGGCGAGTCGTCGATGAACAGCGGCGCCTCGGTGATCTCGCCCATGCGACGGGCGAGGCGGCTCCAGTCGTCGTCCGACATGTTGCCCGAGCGCATGTCGCCGAGCTTCACCTTCGCTTCGGCCGAGAGCAGTCGCATGACGATCTCGGTCTTGCTCATCTCCAACGAGAACATGGCGCTGGTGAGGCCGTTGTGGATGGACGCCGACCGCAGCCAGTCCATCGCGAGCGTCGAATTGTGCGTCGGGACCATCGCCTCGCCAGCGAGGTACAGGTGACTGCGGTTGTCCACCTGGACGCAGCGCACCGGGACACTCGGCACCGGTCGCACGGCGACCACGAGCCGCGACCGCACGCGCGTCCGCAACTCCTTGTGCCGCTGCATCTTGTCGTGAACGGTGAAGACGTCATCGGACGCAGCGAGGCGCACCCAACCGCTGCTGGCCCGTCGGAACGTGTAGCCGAGGCCCGCGGCGAGATCGCCGACGATGCCCGACATGTGGTTCGTCGCGGCGGGGACGGTGATCCAGCCGTCGTCGTCGACCCGGGCGCGGGAGTCGAGGATTCCCGCGAGCAGCGCGCGACGCTGAGTGATCGACCCGCGGAGGTACTCGCGCGGGATGCGGCCGCCGAGGTCGGCCATCAACGTCATCACGTCGACCGGCCCCTCGTCCTCGATCCGCAGGGTGATCTCGGGATCGTCGTAGGCCATGCCCGCGAGCGCACCGACGGTGTAGGGCCCGTACGCGAACGGTCGCCGCGGCAGTTCCAGCGGCTCCGCGTTCGGAACGGTGGCACGCCCGGCGTACGACTGCAGCGCGTCGGTGGTGAGCACCTCGCGGCGGCCGTCGATGTCGGCCACCCACTGGTGCTCCTGGTCGGCGACGAGCGAGCCGCCGTCATCGAACTCGATCTCGAAGCACGGACGCTGGGTCATCACCTCGGTCGCCGCGACGACGCGCGTCGGACGGCCGTCGGCGCCGAGCAGACGATCGCCCACGGCAACCTTGCCCATCGTCGTCCAGCCGCCGGGCGTTGGCAGCGGGGTGTCGAGGGCGAGCGCCTTGCCGACACCGGGACGTGCGGCGACGATGATCATCTGGCCGGGATGCAGACCGTTGGTGAGCTTGTCGAGATCGGCGAACCCGGTCGGCACGCCGAGCGACAGACCGCCGCGCGACGCGATCGAGTCGAGCTCGTCGAGCGTCGGCTGCAGCAGTTCTTCGAGGACCACGTAGTCCTCGGCGGTGCGGCGCTCGGTGACCTCGTAGACCTCGGCCTGCGCGCGGTCGACCACCTCGGCGACATCCTGGCCGCCGTCACCGGCGTAGCCGTACTGGACGATGCGCGTTCCGGCCTCCACCAGACGGCGCAGAATCGCCTTCTCGCCGACGATCTCGGCGTAGTAGCCCGCGTTCGCCGCCGTCGGAACCGTCGAGATCAGCGTGTGCAGATACGGCGCGCCGCCGACCTTGCGGAGATCGCCGCGTCGTTCCAGCTCCGCGCTGACGGTGACGGCGTCGGCGGGCTCGCCGCGGCCGTACAGCTCGAGGATCGCGTCGTAGACGGCCTGATGAGCAGGCTTGTAGAAGTCCCCCGGGCGGATGCGCTCGAGGACGTCGGCCACGGCGTCCTTCGACAACAGCATGCCGCCGAGCACCGACTGCTCGGCTTGCAGATCCTGCGGTGGCTGGCGCCCGTAGTCCTCCCGTGGCGGGCCCGCCGGCTCTTCCGGTTCCGGACCCTGCTCCTCCGGTGTGCTCACGCGCGTCCCCCACTTGTCGCACTCGTCGCCCCGGCGCGGCCGCCACCGGAGTCCTATCAGTTGCCACTGGGCGAACTGAAACCTTCCCAGAGGTTAGGGCCAGGCACCGACAGCATCAAATGCCCTCTGTGGACAACACTGTTGATGCAGTGTGGACAACTCCGAAAACCTCTGGACGCGGTGTGCACTCCCCTGTGGAGACCGTGGGGAATTCATGGCTTTTTCCGTGCCAACCCGCAGGTCACAGCGCTATTCACAATTCCCCAGCCTCGGTGTTGCTTTTCCACGGCGTGTTGCATTGCGCCACGCCCGGGATGAACTCCACACGAGGTTGAGACCTTCCGAATCGCCCCCTCGCACAGATGGTTTCATACGTTCGACGGACACCGTCACACGAGCCCCACCAGCTCGTGCAGCGTGGTTCCCGTCGCCGTCTCGACCGTGCCGTCGTCCTGGGTCACCGACAGCGTGAAGTCGGATCGGAAACGGAAGTAGCCGGGACGCCCGATGAGTCGATCGGTGACCGGGCGCATCCACGGGCTGCCGACGACCGGAATGTCGTCGAGCAGGGCCTGAGCGTGCAGGATCTGCACGACGTCGAGCGTGAGCGCGAACGCGCCGGGACATTCGAGGGTGATGGTCGTCGGGTAGTCACGCCGAGCCACCGCGTCGAACGCCGTCGGTCCCTGAGTGAAGACGATCTCCCCGGTGCTGAGCACCACGCGGTCGCCCTTTGCGAGCATCACCGGCGTGATCTGCACGTTTCCGTACTTCGCCTGCGTGACGACGACGGCGTACAGCAGTGAGTACTCATCGGTGTAGAGCCGACCCCAGTGCCACTGCTCGATCACCTTCGGCATCGTGCCGACGCCCCAGTTGTGGTCCGCGTAGCCGGTGCCGGAGACGTCCCACGACTGCTCCCCGACGAGCATCCGCCCCGTCACGACGGCGCGCGGGGCGCCGACGCACCAACCGAACACTCCGCCGTCGCCGAACGACGTCTCGCCGCGGCCGGGCATCCACGGCGGCAGCACGTTCCTGAACTCCAGGTCCAGTCGGACGTCGTCCTCGTCGAACACCACGAGATGACGCGGCAGGCCGTCGTCGCCCGTCGACACCCGCGCTGAGTTCGGCCCTATCCGGACATCGACCTCGGTCGTGGAGAAAATATGTGGCCTTCGACGGATACCGTTGCGCCAGTTGACGTCTCGTCCCGTCCGGCCGGTAGACGATGATCTCGACCCACGGCCGGGCGAACGGCGGATCCTCGGGTCGCCGCTTCACCAGGAAGCCGACGACGGTGTATCCGTTGTCGAGGTGCGCGTCGAAGTACCAGTGCTCGAAGGCGCTCCGCTCGCTGCGTCGGTGCAGCGCGTTGTGATGAGGCAGCACGTCTGTGAGCTCGCCGTCCCGTCGGCCCGGGCCGTTCCACGCTTCGACGACGGCGACGGTCCCGGTCATCGCCGCAGCGCTCCCGACGCGTCGAACTCGGCCTCTCTGCCGGCCATCTGCGCGCGGTACCAGTTCTCCCGGTGCGCCACCATCCACCGCTCGTGCAGCCTGCCGATCGGCGGGGTCCGGCGCAGCGTCTCGATCAGCAGCACCGCGGGCAGGCGCAGCACGATCCACGAGAGCCCCAGCCAGGCGTTCGGCATCCGGTACTTCGCGTACGTCGGCGGCATCATGAACAGCCGCGAGTAGGCGGCGTACATCATCCCGTTGTACCGCTCCCGCAGTCGTGCGAGTCCGGTGTGGCCCTCACGCGGGGCGAACGCCGCCGGGAACGACTCGATCAGCTCCACGCCGTGCTCCCCGGAGTCGTGGCTGCGGGCCACCGAGACCAATGCCAGCAGCCGCAACGTGTCGGCAATCGTCTCCGGGTACCAGGTGTTGCGCACGCCGAGCAGACGACCCATGTAGCGCTGGAAGTGGATCAGTTCGTTGATCTCGCGGCGCGTGGTCTGCACCCCGGTCATCCACAGGCCCAGTGCGGGAACGACGCTTCCGGCGGTGAGCGTCAGGAGTTGGTACGCCTGACTGATCGGGTACCCCCACCGCTCGGCGTCCCACTCCGGATGCTCGGCGACGCGGCGACGGACGAACACGTGCATCACCCGGACGAGCATCGCCGTCGCACGTCCCTTACTGCCGGGCGTGAGGAGCGCCCCCGGTTCGGAGACGTCGATCCAGAACTTGGCGGTCTCCAGGAATCGGCGCAGCGCGTTGTCGCCGGCGTAGCCGCCCGCCAACGACAACGGCGTCGCGACCGCGGCCTCGGTGTACATCTCGAGGGTCTCTCCGCCCGCCACGGCGAACAGGAACGTTCCCCATCGTCGCCACGTTCGAGCTCCGGCCTCGACGAGGTCGGGATCCACCCACTCGGGGACGTCGTCGAATTCGGCGAACAGATCGATCATCGCCTGGGGCGGGTCGTCGAGGCTGCCGATCCCGTGGTCGAGAGCCTGCGTCAGCATGGCCCTCCCCTGCGTTCCGCCGATCGCGCCGAGGAACACCTCGTCGACGAACCGTTCGGCGACCGGGTCGGAGTTGTGCATGTCGCCGCAGAACGCCTCGATCTGTTCGGTAGTCGGGAAGAGATCCTTGCCGGTCAGACCTTTGGCGAGCCGCCTCGCACGACGGACGGCCGGACGCGACATCGCCTGACGGTAGGGGAACGCGGTGGGAGCTGCGGTAGTCATGGAGGCGACCATACCATTAGGTATGGTTCGTGAGAAGATGCGATAACCTGGGACGATGCCTAGTAGAACCCCTCGTCTGTCCGCCACCGACTGGGTCGACGCCGCGCTTGGGCTGATCACGACCGAAGGCGTCTCGAGCGTGAAGATCGCGCGCCTGTGCGCCGTCCTCGGCGTCACCAAGGGCAGCTTCTACTGGCACTTCGACGACATCGACGCGCTCTGGGAGGCCATGGCTCAGCGCTGGCACGAGACGCACGACTCGCGACCGAGCAGACTGAGCGAACTGTCGTCGCTGCCGCCTGACGAGCGGGTGGTCACGCTGGCCACCATGCTGATGTCCGACCGGAACCTGACCGTCGAGACAGCCATCCGCGACTGGGCACGCACCAACAACCGCGTCGCACAGACCGTCGCGCAGATCGACCGCGACGTCTTCGATCTCGTGCACGCGTCGATGCTCGAACTGAACGTCGACCCGGCCCGCGCGCGACTCTTCGCCGGACTGCTCGCTTACGCGGGCATCGGATACATCCACGGCCACGACGCACTGCCGTCCCCCACCCCCGAGGAACTTCGCGTCGCCATCACCGGGCTCATGCGGCCGTGAATCCCCGACTACCTCGCGCCGGTTTCGACACCGAACTCGCTCGCGCTCGCTCGGGCTCAACCACCATGCGAGGGACGCAGCAGATCGCGCGGCTCATCGGACCCGTCGACGATGCGCGCCGTCCGATGCGAGACCCGCCAGCCGTCGTCGGTCCTGACCAGCTCCCACCGATTCGCGGTGAGACGCAGTACCGCGAAACCGTCGCCCTTCGACCGGCGGACGACCAATTGCGAATAGCTGCGAACAGTCGCCGCGTCGCCGCGCAGGTCGATCTGCGGGGCGCTCATCACGTGCCCACAACCATGCGCGATCAAGCTCTGATGAGCTTCGCCG
>JASLJL010000042.1 GCA_030152405.1 Gordonia sp. (in: high G+C Gram-positive bacteria)
TGCTGATCCTCGCGACCGGATTCAAGGTGACCGATCGGGACGCGCTGCCGACGTATGCGCTGACCTCATCCGACGGGAGTGATCTGGCGTCGCACTGGGAGGACACGCGTTTCCACTCCTACCAGGGCGTGTCGACCGCGGGCTTCCCGAACTTCTTCACCATCTTCGGTCCGTACGGGTACAATGGGGCGTCGTTCTTCACCCTCGTCGAGAACAGCGCGGCGCACGTCGTCCGGGTGCTCGTCGAAGCTCGCGGCCGCGGCGCCGCGGTGGCCGAGGTGACACCTGACGCCCAAGAGTCCTACATGGACTCGATCCTCGCCCGCGGTCACCTGCAGGTCTTCACCGACCCGACGTGCTCGAACGCGAACAGCTACTACTTCACCAAGCAGGGCGACGTCCCGTTCCGAGCTGCCACGACCATCGAATCGGCCTGGCAGAGCCGACGCTTCCCGCTCACGCACTACGCCTTCACGAGCTGATCCCTCGCCGGGCGCACGAGCATCACCGTCGCGGACTGAGGTCACGTTGATACGGGTCAGGTCCCGTCCACCCGCGGCTTCGCGTCGCCGAACGGCTCGTCGCGGTGTCGGACGGCCTCGCGGAACCCGTACGTCGCGGCGTGCGCTTGGAAGGCGTAGCCCTCCGGCGTGTGGCGGGCGATTCCGTCGAACACCGTGCTGATCATTCCCGAGGTCGCCACTCCCTGGGCGAGCAGCGCGGAGTTCAACGCCAGTTTCGCCATCACGAGTTGATTGACCGGCATGCGGGCGATCCGACCGACGAGGTCTTCGGTCCGCTCGTCGAGCTCGTCCGCGGGCGGAGCCTCGATCGCGAGTCCCCACTCGTGCGCTTCCCGACCGGTGATGAGATCACCGGTGAACAACAGGCGCTTGGCTCGCTGATCGCCCAATCGGTGCGCCCACATGCCAGACGCCGGGACCCCCCACACCCGCGCGGGCGGATAGCCGATTCGGGTGTCGTCGGCGCAGATGATCTGGTCGGCGAACAGCGCGATGTCCGTCCCGCCGGCCACCGCGAAGCCGTGAAGCTTGGCGACCGTGGGCTTGTTCGCGTGCAGCAAGCTGGCGAAACCTCGGTTGAATCTGCTCATCATCGCGTAGTCGACGACGGGATCCCACGTCCGGTTCGGATCATGGTTGCGGGCGTGGACGCCGGGATCGAGCACGGTCGCACCGTCGTCGCTCGATCCGTCGTGTCCCATGCCCTCGGCGAAGATCGACAGGTCGTAGCCCCCGCAGAACCCCTTCCCTCGTCCGGACAGCAGGATCACGTGGACCGCGGGGTCGATGTCGGCTCGCTCCACCGCGGACGCGAGCTCGACGGGTGTGTCGACGGTGATCGCGTTGCCCTGCTCGGGGCGATTGAAGGTGATCCGGGCGATCGCGCCCGTCACCTCGTACGTCAGCGTGCGGTAGTCGACGTCCATCCCGCTCACCCGAGCTTCACGGTGGCGCGGTCGAGGATCGTCGCGGTGTCGACGCCTGACGGAAGAGTCCCGAAGACGTCGCCGCGGTCGCCGCCGAGCCTGCTCGCACAGAAGGCGTCGGCGACGGCCGGGTGGCCGTGACGCACCAACAACGATCCCTGCAGGATCACCGCCATGTCACCGACCACTCGTCGTGCACCGTACTGCGCGTCGTCGGGAGATCCTGACGCGATCGACGTCAGCGTCCCACCGAGGCGATCGACGGCGTCGTCGAGACGGGAGTCCGCCCCGCGGGTCGACGACACGGCGCCGAGGAACGCTTCGACGGTCTCGGGCTGCTTGGCCATCGCACGAAGCACGTCGAGGGCGGCGACGTTGCCCGAGCCCTCCCACACCGACAGCAAGGGCGCCTCGCGGTAGAGCCTCGGCATGCGCGAGTCCTCGACGTACCCGTTCCCGCCGAGGCATTCCAGAGCTTCGGCCGCATGGATCGGGCCACGCTTGCAGACGTGATACTTGCTCACGGCCAACCCGATGCGCCGGAGCGCATCGGCCTCCGCGTCACCCTCGGATGCGAGATCGGTCAGCTCCGCCAACCAGAGCGCGACGGTCGTCGACGACTCCGCCTCCACCGCGAGATCGGCGAGCACGTTCCGCATCAGGGGTTGGTCGATGAGATCGGCCCCGAACGCCCTCCGGTGCACAGCGTGGTGGACGGCGTTCGTGACGCCGACCCGCATGCTCGTCGCCGCGCCGAGGGTGCAGTCGAGGCGCGTCATGTTGACCATCTCGATGATCGTCGCGACACCGCGACCCTCGTCTCCGACGAGCCACCCGACGGTCTGGTCGTACTCCACTTCGCTGCTGGCGTTCGAGCGGTTTCCTAGTTTGTCTTTCAGCCGTTGCAGAAGGAACGGATTGCGCGATCCGTCGGGCAGCACACGTGGCACCAGGAAGCACGACAGACCGCCGGGAGCCTGCGCCAGCACCAGAAAGAGATCGGACATGGGTGCGGACGTGAACCACTTGTGCCCGGTGATCGAGTAGGTCCCGTCGATGTTCGGCGTCGCGTGCGTGGTGTTGGCACGAACGTCCGAGCCGCCCTGCTTCTCGGTCATCGACATTCCCGCGGTCAGTCCGCGCTTGGTGGTCGGCGACTCCAGGCGCGGGTCGTAGGCGAGGTTGGTCAGGAGCGGCTCGTAGGTCGCCGCCAGGTCGGGAGCGCGTCGCAGCGCCGGGACCACCGCGTACGTCATCGACACCGGACATCCGTGGCCCGCGTCGGTCTGTCCCCACACGCTCATCTTCGCGGCACGGACCAGGTGTGGGGACGGGCGACGGTCGGCCCAGGGTGCTCCGTGCAGACCGAAGCCGACCGCCCGCCGCATCAGGTCGTGATACGCCGGGTCGTACTCGACCTCGTCGATCCGGTGGCCGTACCTGTCGTGCGTCCGCAGCACTGGAGGGTTGGCCTCCGCGCGATCGCCCCATTCGAGCGCCTCCCCCGAGCCGGCAAGGCGGCCGACCTCGTGCAGTTCGTCCAACGCGTGTTCCGCGCCAGCCCGCGCGAGGGCCTCCAGGATCACCGGTCTGTCCGCGGCGTCGTATCCGACGAGCGGCGGGACCTGATTCGTCACTGTGTGCGTCACCATCAACGCAGTATTACATAATCGAAACACTTGAATCTAGAGTGTAATTTTCCGGGCGACGGGCGGCTCAGTCGACGAGGACGCCGACTGCGAACTGACTGAACTCGGTCCTGAACACGTCGTACGACTCCCGGAGTCGCTCACCGGGCCAGTCGGCGGGCAGCAGTTCGGACGGGAGCAGCGGATCGTGCAGGATGTGTCGCACCGTGGCCGCCGCGACCTCGAATCGCTCCGCCATCCCGTCTGCCTTCTCGGCTGCGACGAGAAGCGCAGCACCCTCGGCACACCAGCCTTCCGGATCGAACAGCCGGGTAGTCATCTCGTGCACATCACCGTCGGGCACCGACGAGAACGACGTCGATCTCGTTCGCAGGGCCTCCGACCCGGCGATCTCGAGATTGTCGGGCCGCAGCCACACCCCCTCCCTCAACTCGGCGTACCGCAGTTCGGCCAGCTCGGCGCGCGTCGCCGCACGGGTCGCCGCGTCGGCCGGGACCGTCACGATCTGCATCGACCAGCGCCCGTCCCACGGTCGCAGCGACGGCGAGATGGCCTCATCCTGCCGCTGCTGTCTGGCGATCAGACGCGGCGAGAGTCGATACACGCCGCGATCCCGGTCGAGGTCCCCGGCCGCCACCATGCGCGTGAGCGCCACTCGGATCGCCGACGCCTGGAATCCCACGTGAGCGGCGACGTCGACGATGCCCGCCGCCGTCGCCTCGGCGGGGTGCGCACCGAGCAGCGCACTGAGCACGGCAGATCGCGCGGTGAGCTTCGCCGGTCGACGAGCGGAGGCTGGCATGGTCCGATGATATCCGCGCTACCCTCGCAATCGAGCGATGTGAAACGCCTGCAGGGAGCACCGATGACCGACGCGCACGCCACCCTTCCGATCGTCGACATGTCGGTGCTCGACGACGGCGAGAGCGCTCGCGAGGCGTTTCGAGAAGCGCTGCGGACGGCGACGCACGAGTACGGGTTCTTCTATCTCGTCGGTCACGGAATCGACAGGGCCACAAGGGATCGGCTGTTCGACACGGCTCGATCCTTCTTCGCGTTGTCCGAGGCGGACAAGTTCAGTGCCGAGATGCTCCAGAGTCCGCAGTTCCGCGGCTACACCAGGTTCGGCGGCGAGTACACGCAGGGCGCGATCGACTGGCGTGAGCAGATCGACGTGGCCGCCGAGTACGAGCCGCTCGGCGAGAGCCCCGCCTACCTCCGCCTCGACGGCCCCAACCTGTGGCCGACCGCCCTTCCCGCATTCCGCGAGGTCGTCACCGACTGGCAACGACGGTGCTCAGCGCTGGGACTGACCCTGATGCGCGAATGGGCGGTGAGCCTGGGCGCCGACTCCGACGTGTTCGACGAGGCTTTCGCCGAACGCCCGTCGACGCTGCTGAAGGTGGTCCGCTACCCGGGACGGGACAGCTCTCAGGACCGGCAGGGCGTCGGTGCGCACAAGGACCCCGGCGTGTTGACCCTGCTCCTGGTGGAGCCGGGCAAGGCCGGCCTGCAGGTGGAGCACAACGGCGAATGGCTCGACGCCCCTCCGGTCGACGACGCATTCGTCGTGAACATCGGCGAGCTGATGGAGTACGCGACAGACGGCTATCTGAAGGCCACCATGCATCGTGTGCAGTCCCCCGCCGCCGGGAGCGAACGACTGTCGGTCCCGTTCTTCTTCAATCCCGCTCTCTCCTCGGTGATGCCCCGCATCACGCTGCCGACGGCCCTCGCCGCTCACGCGTCGGGAGTGACCGCCGACCCGGACAACGTGATCTCCGGGACCTTCGGCGAGAACATGCTCAAGGCACGCCTGCGCGCGCACCCCGATGTCGCGCGCCGACACCACGGCGACCTGCTCGACTAACTCTTCGTCGACCATTTCGGAACACGCCACCCCGCCCACGGCGTGCGATCGGAGACGCCCTAGCGGAGATATATGCAAATCGCATAGACTTTCCTCATGGAATCCAGTCTTGAAGAAGCGATCAACGAATGGCATGCAAGTGTCAATGCCGGCGACCTGCAGCGATCCGCGTCAGCGGTCGGCGATCCGGTCGTCGTCCTCGGCCCGAAGGGCGCGGGTCCAATCACGCCTGCGCAGTTCGCCGAGTGGGTGGAGCGCTCGGGGATCACGCTGATCCCGCGGTCGTGGCACCCCGTCAGCGAGCGGCTTATGGTGGTCGAAGAGGACGCAACCTGGCCCGAGAGCCCGGCACCTGCGCGCGTGGCGACAGTCTTCCGCACCGACGCGGGGAAGGTCACGGCCGCTCTCCGACTGCCCGACCTCCAGGCCGCCCTCGAACTCGCGTACATCTGCCGCGAGATGGCGGCGACCGAGTGACCGAACTCGGCCCAGGGCAGGTCCTGTTCCACTTCGTCAGACACTGGTCACGGAGGTCCGACTCCGCAGACGCGGCCGGCGAACAGGGAAGGCTCGTGCTCGTCTGCGAAGCCGTCCATTCCTTGAATCTGCGCACGGTGCCGGCAACGGTGAACTCGATTGCGCACGAGGTCGGGATCGACCAGAGCGGCGCGTCACGATTGATCAAGAGCGCCGCGGCAGCCGGGTTCCTCGTCATAGCACCGTCCGCGACCGATGGCCGACGACGCGAAGCATCGCTTACCTCAGCAGGTCAGGTGATGCTTGACCAGGCACATCGCTGGCAGGAGACAGTGTTCTCCGAGCTGACCGGAGACTGGAGCGATCAGAAGCGCCGCGACTTCCACCAGGCGATGACCGATCTGATCGAGCGCTCCTACGCGATGG
>JASLJL010000158.1 GCA_030152405.1 Gordonia sp. (in: high G+C Gram-positive bacteria)
CGACCGGCTGGGGCTACGCGGACCTGGTGGTCGCGGTGCTCATCGCGCTCTGGGTGGTGCCCCGCGCGGTGAAACTGGCGCGCGACGCCCTGAAGATCCTCAATCAGCAGGCCCCCGCGCACCTCGATCTCGCCGCACTGCGCGCCGATCTCGCCGACGTCCCCGGAGTCGACGACGTCCACGACCTGCACGTCTGGTCGGTCACCACCGGCATGGACGTCGCGACGGTGCACCTGACCAGCGCCGGGGACCACACGCGTGTCCTCGCCGACGCCCGGCACGTCCTCGACGAGCACGGACTCGAACACGCCACCGTCCAGATCGAGTCGAGCGGCAGCCGCGGTGCGTGCTCGGGCGAACTCACCTGGTGAGGTTCCCGCGAGGCTAGAGCCAGAACGCGAAGAGGTGCCAGCCGTAGCCGATGAAGCCCGAGTCCAGTCCGAACAGGCCCATCAGCCCGTAGACGATGTCGAAGAACAGTCGGTTCAACGTGGGGATCCACAGCAGCACGAACACGATGAGGAAGCCGAACGGCGCGATCTTCTCCGCGGACCGTCGGACGTCCCACGACAGGTACGGCTCCACCGCGCCGTATCCGTCGAAGCCGGGGACCGGCAGCAGATTGAGAATCAGTGCCGTGAACTGCAGAAAGGCGAGAACTGACAGAGCGGACCACAGGTTCGCATTGCTGAAGTCGGCTTTCATCGGCATGAGCGCCAGCGCCAGGCAGAGCAGCACGCCGAGGACCAGATTGGCCGCCGGGCCCGCGAGTGAGACCTTCGTCCGCTGCTCCCTGGTGAATCCCGCCTGATTCACGTACACGGCGCCACCCGGAAACCCGATGCCGCCCAACGCGATGATCAGCAGCGGCAGTCCGATCGACAGTCCGGGGTGGGTGTACTTCAGCGGATTCAACGTCAGGTAGCCGCGGAGCTCGGCCGAACGGTCGCCGTAGCGGAACGCGGTGAACGCGTGGCCGAACTCGTGCAGGGACAGCGAGATCACCCACCCGCTCAAGACCAGGAGCAGTGCCCCGATGTTCGCGGTCGCGGTGTCGTCGCGACCCGTGGCGACGAGGAGGTACACCCCGGCGCCGAACGCCGCGCACAGCCCGAGGAACACCGGGCCCGGTCGGACCGACCGCAGTGCGACGCCGGTCGGGGTGCTCACGCGCCGACCAGTTTCCAATCGATGTGGTGGCGGTAGAACGTCGACCGCTTCACCACCCGATCGGTCAGAACGCCTTCGCGTTCGACGACCAGATTGGTGCCGCCGGTCTGCACCGCGCGACCCGACTTCCAGCCACCGGGCAGCAGTCGGGCGACACGCCCGCGCACGCCCGGCTCACAGATCGTCGGCTCGATCTCGATCGCGGTCACCTCGCCGTCGAAGAGCCGATCGGAGTCGACGTACGTCTCGCCGTGCAACTTCTCGTCCCCGGAACCGAGATGACGGGCGAGGCCGACGAGGACCGTCGCGGCGTCGTCGCGGATCAGGGGGAGCGAGGTCGCCACGCCCGACTCGGCGAGTGCCGCCGCAGCGGCGCCGTGCTTGAGCTTGTACGCCTTGGTCGCCGGCGTCGCATGCGGTGCGACATAGGCGATCTCGACGTCGAGCCGGTCGTTCTTCATCAACGCGGCGACCACTTGGGAGAAGAAGACGTCCGGTTCGACGCCCGACTCCTCCGCGGCGGGCGGCTCCACCACGATGCGGGTCAGGTCGGGATCGGTCAACGCGTCGGCGACGAGATCCGCGGGGTCGGTGCGGTCGTCGGCCGTCGTCGACGGGGCCAAATGGGTTGCTGCCACGCAGACCAGGGTAACCAGCCCACGTGCGGTCGTTCGGTGCCTCCCGGCACGCGGTGCGTCGTCGACCCGATAGGGTGTCGGTGAACAGGAGGAGCACCAGACATGGCTGCGATTGTGCTGATCGGTGCCCAGTGGGGCGACGAAGGCAAGGGTAAAGCGACAGATCTGCTCGGCGGAAAGCTGCAGTGGGTCGTCCGCTACCAGGGTGGAAACAACGCGGGACACACGGTTGTCCTGCCCAACGGTGAGACGTTCGCGCTTCACCTCATCCCGTCCGGGATTCTGACGCCCGGCGTCAACAACGTCATCGGCAACGGCGTCGTCGTCGACCCGAGCGTTCTTCTGGCCGAACTCAAGGGCCTCGAAGACCGAGACGTCGACACCTCGAGGCTGCTGCTGTCGGCCGACGCGCATCTGCTGATGCCGTACCACGTCGCCATCGACAAGGTCACCGAGCGCTTCCTCGGCAACAGCAAGATCGGCACCACCGGTCGGGGCATCGGTCCCTGCTACCAGGACAAGATCGCGCGCGTCGGCGTACGCGTCGCCGACGTCCTCGACGAGAAGATCCTCACCCAGAAGGTCGAGGCGGCGCTCGAGGTCAAGAACCAGATCCTCACCAAGATCTACAACCGCAAGGGCCTCGATCCCAACGAGGTCGTCGACGGGACGCTGGAACTCGCCGAGGGCTTCAAGCACCGGATCTCCGACACCCGACTGCTGCTCAACCAGGCGCTGGAACGCGGCGAGACCGTTCTGCTGGAGGGCTCGCAGGGCACGCTGCTCGACGTCGACCACGGCACGTACCCGTACGTGACGTCGTCGAATCCGACCGCGGGCGGCGCGGCCGTCGGCGCAGGCATCGGTCCCGGCCGCATCGACACCGTCCTCGGCATCCTGAAGGCGTACACCACGCGCGTCGGCGAAGGCCCCTTCCCGACCGAGCTGTTCGACGAGTGGGGCGCCTACCTGGCCAAGACCGGCGGAGAAGTCGGTGTCACCACCGGCCGCGCGCGCCGCACCGGTTGGTTCGACGCGGTCATCGCCCGCTACGCGACTCGCGTCAACGGCATCACCGACTACTTCCTGACCAAGCTCGACGTCCTGTCGAGCCTGGACACGGTTCCGATCTGCGTCGCCTACGAGGTCGACGGAGAACGTGTCGACGACATGCCGATGACGCAGACCGGCTTCCACCACGCGAAGCCGATCTACGAAGAGATGCCCGGCTGGTGGGAGGACATCTCCGGCTGCCGGACGTTCGAGGAGCTGCCCAAGAACGCGCAGGACTACGTCCTCCGTCTCGAGGAGCTGTCGGGCGCGCACATCTCGTGCATCGGCGTCGGTCCCGGCCGAGATCAGACCATCGTCCGCCGCGAAATCGTCTGACGGGTCGCTAGAGTCCTCTCATGAGGATGCCGAGGATCAGCCGCGACTACGGGTCGGTGCTGCTGGGCTCGGCTGATCAATCGGCCCGCAGCCAGCGGGTGCGGATCCAGACGTTGCTGACCGCCGCGATCGTGATCGCGAACGTGATCGGCATCGTCATCGCGATCTGCTTGACGCTGTTCGGCATTCCGGAGCCGTCGTTCCTGCGCGGCGACCTCGTGTTGATCAATTTCGTCGCCGTCCCCGTCTACGTCAGCGTCGCGTTGCTGATCGGCGTCACGGTCGGCACCGCGACCACGGTCAGGGCGGTGCGCTGGTCGATCGTCGACGAATATCCGTCGCGCGACGACGCGCGCAAGGCCCGTCGCGCGCAGCGACGGCTCGTCCTGCTCCAGGGAGTCCTGTGGTTCGGCGGCGCGGTGGTCCTCGGGCTGCTGTACGGCCTCGCCGACCCGGAACTGATCCCGAAGACCGTCCTGATCATCCTGATGTGCGGTCTCGTCGTCGTCTCGATCGCGAGCCTCTTCACCGAGATCCTGCTGCGTCCGGTGTGGGCGAAGATCATGGAAGCCGGGCTCGGAATGCGCGGCAGCACCGTCAGGTCGCGCGCTTTCACCAGCTGGTTCATCGGAACGGGCGTGCCGCTGCTCGGCATCACCTTCGTGGTCCTGTTCGGTGCGATCCGCGGTGAGACGAGCAGCACCAGCGTGTTCGTGTCGGTGACGGTGCTCGCGGTGATCGCGGGCGCCGTCGGACTGCTGACCACCTCCCTGTTCGTCTGGAGCATCACCGGGCCGTTGCAAAGCGTGCGGGCCGGGATGGCGCGGGTGCGCAATCAGGAGGCGGACCGGTACGCCGACCTCGTCGTGTACGACGGCTCGGAGCTCGGCGAGTTGCAGTACGGCTTCAACACGATGGTCGCCGGGCTGCGCGAGCAGGAGCGTCTCCGTGACCTGTTCGGCCGGCACGTCGGGCGAGAGGTCGCCGCCGCGGCGCTGAGCCGGGACCCCGAACTCGGCGGCACCGAACGGGTGGTGGCCGTCGTGTTCGTCGACGTCATCGGGTCGACGACGATCGCCGAGAAGCGGTCACCCACCGAGGTGGTGACCCTGCTCAACAGGTTCTTCGCGGTGATCGTCGACGCGACCGAGCGGAACGGGGGACTGGTCAACAAGTTCGAGGGCGACGCCGTTCTCGCGATCTTCGGCGCCCCCGTCGACCTCGATGAGCCTGCGACGTCGGCGCTGACCGCGGCGCGCGAGATAGCGGACGGACTGGCCGTCGATGTGCCGGAGCTGTCGGCAGGCATCGGAGTGAGTCACGGCGCCGTCGTTGCGGGCAACGTGGGGGCCGTCCAACGCTTCGAGTACACGGTGATCGGCGACCCGGTGAACGAGAGCGCACGTCTCTCAGAGGTCGCCAAAGACGATCCCCGACACCCGGTTGCGTCGGCTCGTGCGATCGACGCCGCATCACCCGACGAGGCCGCGCACTGGTCTCTGCTGCGTGAGATGACTCTTCGCGGCCGGACCGAGTCGACGCCGGTCTACCGCGCAGTGAGCGGTGACGCGGCCGCTCGGTGACGCCGCTCAGTGACGGACCGGAGCGTCAGTCGAGGCAGAACTCGTTGCCTTCGGGGTCGGTCATGACGATGTAGCCGCTCTCCATCGGCGGGGCCGGGTCCTGGCGGCGGACGCGGTTCGCGCCGAGCGACTGCAGTCGGGTGCACATGTCTTCGAGCGCCGCCATGCGGGCCTCGCCGGTCAGTCCGGGCGCGCCGCGCACGTCCAGGTGGACTCGGTTCTTGACGGTCTTGTCCTCCGGCACCTGCTGGAAGAACAACCGCGGACCGACCCCGTCGGGATCCTCCGCAGCAGACCGCGAGTTCCATTGCGAGACCGGCACTCCGAGGTCGGTGAGGAATGCGTCCCAGGCGTCGAACGGGTCGGCGCCCGGCTCGAGCCCGACGCCCGGAGGGCCCGGGACGCGGTAATCGAGCACGGCCGCCCAGAACCGCGACTGGCTCCGCGGATCGTGTGCGTCGAAGGTGACCTGGATGTCGAGGCTCATGGTTCCCATCCGTGGTGTCGGTGACACGCGGCGCGGCCGCGCGCGTACTCGGGTCGCGAGTCGGGCGTGCCCGTTCACCGAGCGTACTTCCACTGAATGCCGTCGCGGGCGACGCCGGCGGGGTTCCCCGTAAACTGCCGGGTATGGCGTCTACGGTGATCGGCACCCCTCTGAGTCCGACCGCGGTCAAGGTCCTCCTCCTGGGTTCGGGTGAACTCGGCAAGGAGGTGACGATCGCCCTCCAGCGGTTCGGTGTGGAGGTGATCGCCGTCGACCGGTACCCGGACGCTCCGGCGCATCAGGTGGCGCATCACGCCGAGGTGATCGACATGACCGACGCGGAGCAGGTCCGCGCCGTGATCGACAAGCACAAGCCGCACTACGTGCTCCCCGAGATCGAAGCCATCGCGACCGATGCGCTCGAAGCCGTCGAGGCAGAAGGCGTCGCCGAGGTGATTCCCAGCGCGAAGGCGGTGTCGGCGACTCTCGACCGCGAGCGGATTCGACGCCTGGCCGACGAGGAGCTGGGGCTTCCGACGTCTCCGTACCTGTTCGCGGGCTCGCTCGACGAGCTGCGCCGAGCCACGTCGGGCATCGGATTCCCGTGCGTGGTGAAGCCGGTCATGTCGTCGTCGGGCAAGGGACAGAGCGTTCTGAAGGGCCCGGACGACGTGGAGGCCGCCTGGGAGCTCGCCCGCTCCGGCGCTCGGGTCAGCAACGATCGGGTGATCGTCGAGGGCTTCGTCGACTTCGACTACGAGATCACCCTCCTGACCGTGCGCGCCGTGGACCCGGCGACGGGCCGCCTCGCCACGTA
The DNA here is from genome assembly GCA_030152405.1 of Gordonia sp. (in: high G+C Gram-positive bacteria). Lineage (GTDB taxonomy): Bacteria > Actinomycetota > Actinomycetes > Mycobacteriales > Mycobacteriaceae > Gordonia. Next base: position 6,085 of record JASLJL010000158.1, read on the forward strand.
CTTCTGCGACCCGATCGGCCATCGCCAGGTGTCCGGCGACTACGTCGAGAGCTGGCAGCCGCAGCCGATGAGCGAGATCGCCTACGGCACAGCGCGATCGGTCGCCGCCCGCATCGCCACCGCGATGGGCGACGGCCAGACCACCGGCCGCGGCGTGTTCGGCGTGGAGCTCTTCGTCAAGGGGGACGAGGTGTACTTCTCCGAAGTGAGCCCGCGGCCGCACGACACCGGTCTGGTCACCCTGGCCACTCAGCGGCTGTCGGAGTTCGAACTTCACGCGCGCGCCGTCCTCGGACTGCCCGTCGACACGACCGCGGTGTCGCCGGGAGCGTCCGCGGTGATCTACGGCCGCCACGAGGCCCGAGCCGTCAAGTTCGCGGGCGTCGCCGAAGCGCTCGCCGATCCCGCCGTCGACCTCCGCCTGTTCGGCAAGCCAGAGAGCTTCGAACGCCGTCGCATGGGGGTCGCGGTCGCGATCGCGCCGACGACCGACCTCGCGCGACAGAAGGCGGTGCGGGCCGCGGAGCGCGTCCAACCTCTGCTTCCCGACGCCGAGGAGCCGAGTGCGCCGCCCACGATGGCGATGCAGGAGACGGTGGCCGTCGCCCGGCCTCAGCAGGGGCGGCCGCACCCGCCGGTCCCACCGCGCGGAGCACCGATGGGACAGCCGCTACGACCGCCGATGGGCCGCCCGGGACCGGGGCGACCCG
>JASLJL010000187.1 GCA_030152405.1 Gordonia sp. (in: high G+C Gram-positive bacteria)
CGTCGGGAGCATGGCGGTCCACGGCGCGACGGTCTTCTGCCAGAACGGCAGTTGGTCGACGAGTGAGCCGTCGACGGCGGCGCGACGCAACTCGGCGCCCACGCCGTTCCGGGCCTGGGGCGCCGAGTTGCGTCGCGCCGCCGTCGACGGCTCACTCGTCGACCAACTGCCGTTCTGGCAGAAGACCGTCGCGCCGTGGACCGCCATGCTCCCGACGCGCCCGCTCGACCCGCTCCGCGACACCGTCGGAGCGGCCACCGACCTCACCGTCGAGATCGATGCCGACACGGGCGCATCCGTCGCGGCGGCGGCCGCCTCCGTCTCCGGGACCGTCGCCGACATCCTCCTCGCGGCGTTGCTCCGCGCCGTCGACGGCGACACGCTCGTCGTCGACCTCGAAGGACACGGCCGGGAGAACAGCCTGGTCGACGGACGCCCCGACCTCTCGCGCACGGTCGGATGGTTCACGTCCGTCGCGCCCGTCCGACTGCACGATGGGGGAGGATCACTCGATCGGCTCGTCAAGGCGGTCAAGGAGCAGATCCGGGAAAGGCCCGACCGCGGAGCCGGATTCGGCGCGCTGCGTGCGCACCGACCCGACGCAGGTCTTGACGATGCCCCCGGGCGTCAGATCCTCGTCAACTACCTCGGGCGGCTCGATCTCGGGGCGTCCGACACCCGAGCGGACGGTGACGTCCGCGCACCGTGGACCGCGCTGCCCGCGCCCGGCCGGGACGGCGTGGGGACACTCGGCGTGAGCTCGGAACCGGACATGCCGCTGACCCATCACCTCCAACTGAACGCCGCGTCGACGTCCACCGGCGCGGTGACCGCCCAGTGGCGCTTCGCCCCCGACGCCGTCGATCCGTCAGCGGTCTCCGCCCTCGCTCAGGGGTGGCGGCGCGCAGTGGCGGAGATCGCCGACGAGTACCGTGACGGCCGAATCGGTGGCTTGACGCCATCGGACGTGCTCGCCGACGTCACGGTCGACGACCTTGCGGGATTCGAGCGGCACGTCGACGTGGTCGAGGTACTCCCCGCCACTCCGCTGCAGCAAGGACTGTTGTTCGAGGCGACCTTCGCCTCCGACGACGCCGACCGCTACATGGTCCAGATGCTGCTCGACTCGCCCGAGAGAATCGACCCGACCCTGCTCCGACGGGCCGCCGATCGACTCGTCGCGCGCCACCCGCACCTCGGAGCCGTCATGGCCACCACCGAGGCGGGCGTGCCGGTGTCGGTGATTCCGGCTCGGGTCGAGGTGCCCGTCGAGCACGTGACCGTCGACGACGACGCCGCCTGGGAGGGGCTGCTCGCGGCCGATCGAGCCCGCGAATGGTCGTTCGGCGGCGAGGACGACTCACCGCTGCTGCGGCTGACCGTCGTCGACGGCCTCGGTGCCGGGTCGCGGGTCCTGCTGACTCACCACCACGTGATACTCGACGGCTGGTCGTCGCCGCTGCTCCTACGCGAACTGTTCGGCCGCTACGACCTGTACCGCCGGCGCGGCGAGGACGCCGACAGCGTCGACGACTCGTATCCGGCCGGCGACATGGCCGCCTACCTGAGGGCGCTGACTGCGCGGACCGCCGACGCCGCGGCCGTCGATCGATGGCGGAGCGCACTCGACGGTGTCGACGCGCCCACCCGCCTCGCGACGTCGGGCTCCGGCGCCGGCAGCCACGATGTGGAGACCGTCATCGACGCTCGCCGATCGGCGGCCATCGGCCGGGCGGCGCGCTCGGCGGGCCTCACGACGAACACCCTCTTCCAGACGGCGTGGGCCGCGGTGCTCGCCCGCCGAGTGGGCCACGGGGACATCGTGTTCGGCACCTCGGTGTCGGGTCGCGACGTCGACGTGCCCGGCGTCGAGTCGATCATCGGCCTGCTCATCAACACGGTGCCGGTACGGATCGCCCTCGATCCGGAGGAGAGTGCCCTCCACACGTGCACGCGTGTCCAACGAGAGCAGGCCGCACTCGCCGACGTCCACCACGTCGCGCTGCCCGACATCCACCGGGCGATAGGCGACAGCGAGCTGTTCGACACCCTGCTCGTGTTCGAGAACTACCGCGACGACCCGCTGCCCCGCGATGTCACGGTGTCCGGAGTGCGCGATTCGACCGGATATCCGGTCACCGTGATCGTGATCCCCGGGCCGACCACGAGAATCGTGCTGAAGCACCACGACTCCATCTCGCCGGACGTCGCCGGGGCGCTGCTCGACGGACTCGTCTCGGCGGTCGAGACGTTGGCATCCGATCCCCATCTGCCGATGCGAGCAGTGGAGGCCGGAGTGCCGGAGACGCCGGCCGTCGGCGGCCCCGAGACGTTCGACGGGCGCACCGTCGTCGAGCTGTTCGACGACGCGGTCGGTCGACACCCGACCCGACTCGCGGTGTCGACCGACGACGCGGCGATCACCTTCGCCGAGCACGCGTCCGCCGTTCGCAGGCTCGCCCGCGAGCTGATCGATCGCGGCGTGGGACCGGAATCGGTGGTCGCGGTGATGCTGCCGCGCAGTCGCGAGCTCCTGACGTCCGTCTGGGCGGTGGTCAATGCCGGCGGCGCCTACCTGCCGATCGACCCGGACTTCCCGAACGAACGGATCGACGCGATGCTCGACGACGCGTCGGCCCGCGTGATCATCACGACCTCCGAGACGCTCGCCGGACTCTCGGCCCGGGGTGAGACCCTCATCGTGCTCGACGACCCGACGCTCGCGGCGTCGGTGCGCATGCGGCGCTCGGATCCGATCGAGGACGTCGAACGAACGACCCCGTTGCGCGCCGACCACCCGATGTACGTCCTGTTCACCTCGGGATCGACCGGCAGGCCCAAGGGTGTCGTGGTCTCGCACGCCGCGGCGGCCAACCGGCTCACCTGGGCGCAGCAGACGTATCGGCTCACTCCCGACGACGTCGTGGTGCAGAAGACGCCGTCGACGTTCGACGTCTCGGTCTGGGAGCTGTTCTGGCCCCCGCTCGCGGGCGCGTCGACCCTGGTGATCCCGCCGGAGACTCACAAGGACACCGGGTACCTCGCGTCGGCGTTCGCCCGACACGGGGTCACGACCGCACATTTCGTGCCCACCATGCTCGCCGCGTTCCTGCTCGATCCCGGCGCCTCGGTGCTCGACGGGATGCGGATCCTCTGCAGCGGTGAAGCGCTCGGTCGACCCGTCGCGGCCGGCGCGCTCGCTCTCGGCGCGCAGGTGCACAACCTGTACGGCCCGACCGAGGCGGCGGTCGACGTGACGGCCTGCCGTGTGCTCGACGACGACGGACCGGTCCCGATCGGCGATCCAGTCGCCGGGACCACCGTGCAGATTCTCGATCAATGGCTTCGTCCGGTACCCGACGGCGTCGTCGGAGAACTGTGTCTCGGTGGAATCCAGGTGGCGCGCGGCTATGTCGGCCGCCCGGGTCTCACGTCGAGCCGGTTCGTCGCCGATCCGCAGGGCGGTGGACGTCGCATGTACCGCACCGGCGACCTCGTGACCCGAGACGGCGAGGGACGCCTCCACTACGTGGGCCGCAGCGACTTCCAGGTGAAGATCCGCGGTCAACGCATCGAACCGGGCGAGGTGGAGGTCGCGCTCGCCGAACTCGACGGTGTGCGGTCATGTGTCGTGGTGGCCCGCGACCTCGGTCACGGACCACAGCTGGTCGGGTACCTGACCGGCACGAGTTCCACCGACGACGTCCGGGCGCAGGCGCACCGGCGTCTGCCCGAGCACATGGTCCCGACTCACCTGGTGATGCTCGACGCGCTGCCGGTGACGCCGAACGGCAAGGTCGATCGCCGTGCTCTGCCCGAACCTCGGGTGACGGCGGCGGCCGATGGTCGAGCTCCGCGCACGGCGGTCGAACAACTCCTCGTGGACGTGATCGTCGACGTCCTTCGTCTGGACGATCCGATCTCCGTGGACGACGACTTCTTCGCGCTCGGCGGCGACAGCATCGTGTCCATCCAACTCGTCGCGAGAGCACGCCGGGCGGGACTCGAATTCGACCCGCGGGACGTCTTCGAGGCGCGGACCGTGGCCGCTCTGGCCGCCCGAACACGCGTCGCACACGAACAGACCTCAGCGGCCACCGTATCCCGCCACGGGATCGCACCGGCGTCGCCGATCGCCCGGAGCACCGTCCGTCGCCGCGGCATGGAGCGGTTCGTGCAGGTGCAGGTGCTCCGCTCGCCCCGCGGGTGCACCCTCGACGACGTTCGTTCGGCGCTGTCGGGCCTCGGCGACGCCCACGAAGTGCTCGGTTCTCGGCTCCTCGACGACGGAGCGCTCGACATCCCACGCGAGCCGTCGATCGTGCCGGTGGCGGTCGGTCCGACGACCGTCGAACCCGACCGCGATCACGTCGACGAGGCGTTGACCTGGTCGTTCGACACCATCGATCCGCGCAGCGGAGTCATGCTCGCGGCCACCTGGTGGCCCTCCGGCGACGGCGGTCATCTCCTGCTGGTCGCTCATCACCTCGTGATCGACGCCTACTCATGGCGGGTGATCGTCGACGATCTGCAGACCCTGTGGTCCGGGGGACGCCCGGAACCCGCGGTCACGTCGTATCGCGAATGGATGACCGTTCACCGTCCCGCGCTGGCGGCGACCACCGCTGAACCCGAGGTGACCACCGAGGCTCGCGCGGACACGGTCGGCACGGCGCACGAACGGACAGTCGTGCTC
>JASLJL010000208.1 GCA_030152405.1 Gordonia sp. (in: high G+C Gram-positive bacteria)
AGCCTCGCCGCGGAGCCGCCGAGGCTGACGCCGGCCCGAGCCATCTCCTCGGTGACGACTGCTTCGAACTTGTACGAGTCGATGCCTGCGCCGCCGTACTCCTCCGGGACCTCGATGCCGAAGAGGCCGAGCTCTCCGACCTTCAGGTAGAAGTCGCGGGGAACGATGCCGTTCTCCAGCCACTCGTCGTACACGGGCACGATCTGCGTCTCGATGAACGCGCGAACGGTCTCGCGGAACGCTTCATGGTCTTCGTTGTAGATCTCGCGGCGCATCTGCCGCCTCCTTCATTGTGTCGACTGGAACTGCTGTCGGATCAGGCTGCGCCCACCATGCGCAGGGAGAGATCGGCGAAGTAGTCGCCGACCGCTTGCGGGCTCCACGATCGACCGTCGCGGAACCACCGCGACACGTCGACCGCCAGGGAGGCGACCGCGGTGGTGGTCATGGGGATGTCGGCGATCGTGAACACGCCGTCGCGTGATCCGTCGTCGAGGACGCGACGGATCGCGTCGTCGATGCCGACGCGCATCGCGAGCACTTCGGCGTAGTGGTCGGGCTCGAGTCGGGTGAGCTCGTAATTCACCACGCGCGAGCTCTCGTGGTTCTGCGCGTGATAGATGATGAAGTCGCGCACCAGCGTGCGCAGCCGGGTCGGCGGATCGGCGTCGATCGAGGCCGCCGCCTGCACGATCTCCAGCAACTCGCGGTGACCCTTCCGGGTGATCTCGTAGAGGAGCTCTTCCTTCGAGGCGTAATGCACGTAGACCGCGGCCGGACTCATGCCCGCGGCCGCGGCGATGTGCCGCGTGCTCGTCCCGTGGAAGCCGTGCTCTGCGAACGACGCCATCGCGCCGCTCAGGAGCCGCGCGCGGGTCTGCTCGGACTTGGACGACACGTCGGCTCCCTTCACTCATCTCGAGGAAATAAGCGATCGCTTATTTCCGGAGGGATGATACCTCACGACCGTGCGTGTCACAGAACGCGCGTTATGCGAGGAGGGGATCTGGTGGTCCGACCACCAGATCGACTCGGCCGACGCCTGGAATCCGAACCTGCGGTCGGATCGTGCGGTTGGGCGCTCGCAGCCGCAGTCGCACCATGGTCTCGGTTCCTGACTCGGCGCGGCCGTCGACAGTCGCCAACGCACGCTGGACCGAGCGCGGCGTTCCGGAGGGTGCCTTGTTGGAGGGGGCGATTACGAGGTTTCGTAAATATGTGCCACATATGGCCCGTTGCCAGGTATACGGCGCATCGCGCCGTATACCGACGATTTTTACGAAGCACCCTTCGCGGCGACGATGAAGGCGCGGACCCTGTCGTGATCCTTGACGCCGGGGGAGGCCTCCACGCCGCTGGACGTGTCGACTCCCCAGGGGTGCGCCTGCTCCACGGCTGCGGCGACGTTGTCGGGAGTGAGCCCGCCGGCCAGCAGCCAGTGCCCTGCGACGCCGCGCTCGGTCGCCGTCGAGAGGTCCCAGGTCTCGCCCGATCCGGGCTTCGGTGCGTCGAGGAGCAGTGCCTCCTCGCCGAATGCGCCGACGTCGAGCGGGGGATCGTTCGCCAACGACGTCGCGCGCCACAGCCTCGGGAACACCTCGGCGGCCGCGGCGAAGTCGGACGCCGTGTACGTCCCGTGCAGCTGGAGGACGGCGAACCCGAGATCGGACGCGATACGGGCGGCGTCGACCGCCGGCATGTCGTTGACCACGAGGACGGTGTCGACGCGACTGCCCGCTCGATCGACGATCGAGCGGGCAGTGGTTGCGTCCACGGCACGTGCGCTGGTTCGGTTCATCACCACTCCGACGGCGTCGGCGCCGGCCTCGACGGCGACGTCGACGGTGTCGGGATCGGTGAGTCCGCAGACCTTCACGTACATGAGGTCAACGGTAGCGAATCAGAGGAGTTCGACGACCGCCGACTTGTCGTTCATCACCACGACCGGGGTCACGGTCGGGTAGCCCGCGGCTTCGATCTTCGCGAGGTCGACGTTCAGGAGCGGCTGGCCCTCGGTGACGGTGTCGCCCGCCTTGACCAGCGGTTCGAAGCCGTCGCCCTTCATCTTCACGGTGTCCAGGCCGACGTGGATCAGCACCTCGACGCCGTCGGCGAGGCGCAGACCGATGGCGTGACCGGTCGGGAACACCGTGACGACAGTCGCGTCGGCCGGTGCGGTGACCTCGCCCGACGTCGGGACGATCGCGGCGCCCGGGCCCATCATGCCCGACGAGAACGTCTTGTCCGGCACCTCCGACAGCGCGATGGCGTAGCCCTGAAGCGGGCGCTTCAACGTGACGGTGGCGGTCTTCTCGAGAGTCGAGACCGGGCTGGAGTCGACAGTGGCGTCCGGAACCGCGTCCGGAACGTCCGCGGCGTCTGGAGCCTCGATCTGGCCCGCCATGATCTTCTCCATCGCGTCCTTCACGAACTGGACGTTCAGGCCGTAGATCACCTGGACCGAGTGGCCGCCGGGCTTGATGGTGCCCGCCGCGCCCGCCCGCTTGAGTGCCGGCTCGTCCACCTTCGACGTGTCGGCGATCTCCATGCGCAGTCGAGTGGCGCAGTTGTCGAGCTCGGTGATGTTGGACTGTCCGCCGAGCGCGTCGATGAACTTGGCGGCGGTGCCGACGAAACCGGTCGACGGTGCGCCGTCCTCGTCGTCGGCGAACTCGTCGTCGTCCTCTCGGCCGGGGGTCTTGAGCTGGAACTTGAGGATCACCCAGCGGAACACGAAGAAGTAGATCAGGAACCAGATCGGACCCAGCACGAGGATGATCCACGGGTTCTCGGCCAGGGGATTGGTCCAGTTCAGGACGAGGTCGACGAAGCCGCCCGAGAAGCCGAAGCCCATGCGGACCGGAAGCAGCTGGGTGACGGCCATGGAGATGCCCATGAAGATCGCGTGGATCAGGAACAGTCCGGGTGCGAGGAACATGAACGCGAATTCGAGGGGCTCGGTGACGCCGACGAAGAACGAGGCCACGGCGCCCGACAGCAGGATGCCGTAGGCGATCTTCTTGCGGGTGGTCTTCGCGGTCACGTACATGGCGAGCGCGGCGCCCGGGAGGCCGAACATCATGATCGGGAAGAATCCGGTCATGTACTGGCCGGTGACGCCGAAAACGCCGTCGCCCTTGTCGCCCGCGGCGAAGTTGGAGAGGTCGTTGATGCCTGCCACGTCGAACCAGAACACCGAGTTGAGGGCGTGGTGCAGGCCGAAGGGGATGAGGAGACGATTGAAGAAGCCGTAGAGGCCGGAGCCGAACGCGCCCAGATTGACGATCCATTCGCCGAAGTTGACCAGGCCGGTGTAGACGAAGGGCCATACGAACAGCAGGATCAGACCCACGATCAGCGAGACGCCCGCGGTGACGATGGCGACCGAGCGGCGGCCGGAGAAGAACGACAGCGCGTCGGGGAGCTTGGTGTCCTTGAAGCGGTTGTAGCAGAGCGCGCCGATGACACCGCAGAGGATGCCGATGAAGGCGTTCTGGAAGGCTCCGGGTGCGAACGCGGCGTTGACGTCGGGAGTCTGCAGCACCAGTTTGCCGCCGACCTCGGCGACCTTCTGCCCGGCGTCGAGCTTGGAGTCGGGGTTGATTGCGGAGTCCGCGTATCCCGAGCTCAGCAAGGTCATCACCGAGGCGGGCGCGAGGAGGCTGGTCACGATCAACCAGGAGACGAGACCTGCCAGGGCCGACGTTCCGTCGGACTTCTTGGCCATGCCGATCGAGACGCCGACGGCGAACAGGATCGGCATGTTGGAGATGATCGCCAGACCCGCCGTCTGGAGGAACGACGTGACGACGTTCGCCTGCCCGTCGTTCGCGCCGATTATCCAGTTGGATATACCGACGAGGATCGCGGCAACCGGCAGTACTGCCACTGGCAGCATGATCGATTTGCCGAGGTTCTGAAGGAATTTCATCATGCGGATCTCGCTTGTTCCTCGCTGTGACGTGATGAACACCTGGTGTGTGCCCGGCTAGACATTACAGTGCAGAAACCGTCTGCCTGGGGCGTTCTGTCGGCCCGCTTCACTCGGCTGATAACTTAGGGGAGGCTACCCAAGATTAGGAGTGGCTACCTATCCCCGAAAGGCTCCCGACGTGCGTAAGACTCGACTCCTGTCCCTGCTGTGCGCAGCAGCGCTGGCGGTGACGGCAACCGCCTGCTCCAGTTCCTCCGACGACGACACCGCATCGGCAGGCGGTGAAGGCTTCCCGATCACCGTCCAGCACGCGCTCGGCAGCACAACCGTCGAGTCGGCCGACCGGATCGCGACCGTCGGCTGGTCGAACCAGGAGGTGCCCCTGGCGCTCGGCGTCGTGCCGGTCGGCATGGCCAAGGCCACCTGGGGAGACGACAACGACAACGGTGTCCTCCCGTGGGTCGAAGACAAGCTGACCGAACTGGGCGCCGAAACCCCCGCGATGTACGACGAGACCGACGGGCCCGACTACGAGGCGGTCGCCGCCACCGAGCCCGACGTCATCCTGGCCGCCTACTCCGGCCTCACCGAAGAGCAGTACGACCGCCTCAGCAAGATCGCACCGGTCGTGGCCTACCCGAAGGTCGCATGGGGCACCACGTGGCAGGAGACGATCGCCTTCGAGTCGAGGGC
>JASLJL010000228.1 GCA_030152405.1 Gordonia sp. (in: high G+C Gram-positive bacteria)
GGCCGACTATCGTCGGCCACTCAAGTCTGCCGTTTCCAACGTTTTGCCGCTCGGGACTCACACCCGCCGATGAGATTCAGAAAGCTCCGCTCGTGATTGAAGCCAGGAGAATTGCTGTGTCCGGCGGGGGCGAGCGTATGCGGGCGTGCGGGGCCTCCGAGGTTGCAGTGCCCCCAGTCGGACTCGAACCGACACTTTGCGGATTTTAAGTCCGCTGCCTCTGCCAATTGGGCTATGGGGGCGCGGGGACAAGCATGCCAGGTGTGTCGGAAGAGACAGTCGTGCGGCTGGCCCTTCCTCAAAAAATGAGTACTCTCAATATTGAGCACGATCAGTGGAGGAGGTGCGAGATGGAGCAGGGACGACGCGACCGCAACATGGCGGACAAACGCGACCGCATCTTCCGCGCGGCTTCCGATCTGTTCGACGAGCACGGCTTCGAATCGGTGACGACGCGGCAGATCTCCGACCGCGCCGACGTCGCCGCAGGCACCCTCTTTCGCTACGCGTCGTCCAAGGGCGAGTTGCTGTTGATGATCTACAACGAGAGGTTCGCCGCTGCCCTCGACGAGGGAATCGTCGTGGCGGAAGCCGCGTCGGACGTCGTCGACGCCCTCCTCGCTGTCGTCGAGCCGATCCTGGCGAGCGCTCGAGTTCGACCGGAGGACGCTGCCGCGTATCAGCGTGAACTGATCTTCGGCGCCCCGGCCGAGCGGTACCGCGCGGAGGGGCTCGAACTCGTCGCGCGGACGCAGAGGGCGATCGTCGACGCGCTCGAGCGGGAAGCCTCGCGGCAGGGCCTCGACCCGTCGCCCAGTGCCGCTCGCCTGGCAGGTCGCACCGCATTCGCGGCCGTCCACCTCGCCGTCGCGGCGCATGCGGCGAGCGCACCCACAGACTCCGCCGACGACCTCCGCCGCCAACTGCGGCAGATCGTGGACGGCTACCTGATCGACCCTTCTCACGAGAGGAACCGGCAATGACCGACATCAAGAAAGTGGTAGTCCTCGGCACGGGCGTGCTCGGATCGCAGATCGCCTTCCAGTCCGCCTATCACGGCTTCGACGTCACCGCGTACGACATCAACGACGACGTCCTGGAGCAGGCGAAAGGCCGATTCGCCGGGCTGGTCGACACCTACAAGAACGAGGTGAAGGGCGCCGCTGACGGCAAGGCGGACGAGGCGCTGACGCGCGTGTCCTACTCGTCCGATCTCGCGGACGCCGTGAAGGACGCCGATCTGGTGATCGAGGCGATCCCGGAGATCCTCGACCTCAAGCGCAGCACCTACACCACCCTGGGTGAAGTGGCGCCGGCCAAGACGATCTTCGCGACCAACTCGTCGACCCTGCTGCCCAGCGACATCGCCGACTCGACCGGTCGACCCGACCGATTCCTCGCGCTGCACTTCGCCAACCACGTGTGGGCGTTCAACACCGCCGAGATCATGGGCACCGCCCAGACCGACCCGGCCGTGTTCGAGACCGTGGTCGAGTTCGCCGGCGAGATCGGCATGGTGCCGATCCCGATCCACAAGGAGAAGGCGGGCTACGTCCTCAACTCGATGCTGGTGCCGTTCCTCAACGCCGGTCTCGCGCTCGCGGCAGGCGGCTACGCCGCACCGGAGGACGTCGACAAGACCTGGCGCATCGGCACCGGAGCGCCGATGGGTCCGTTCCAGATCTACGACGTCGTCGGGCTCAACACCCCGTACAACATCCTGATGAACGGTGGCGAGGATGAGCAGAAGCTCGCCGCCTGGCTCAAGGAGAACTACATCGACAAGGGCAAGCTCGGTCTCGCCGCCGGGGAGGGCTTCTACAAGTACAACTAGTCGCAGACGAGAGAAGTACAACTAGTCGCAGACGAGAGGTAGGAACACCTCGTCGACGATCGCCTCAAGCGTCTCGTCGGGGACCGGCTTCAGGGTCATCAAGACCTCGTGGCGATACAGATTGAACGGCACGGCTCGCACCAACGGTGTGAGCCGTGCTTCGTTTATGTCGCCACGCGCGACGGCGCGATCGAGGATCTCGTCGATCCCCAATCGCTGCCCGCCCAGCAGGAGGTCGCGGACGTCGCTCGGTGTGGAGCCGGACTCGTCGTAGTACTCGCCGAGGCTGGCGGAGAGCAGGACGAGGAAGTTCGATCGTCGCTGGTTGGAGCGACGCAGGGCGGCGAGCAGGTCGCCGCGCAGGCTTCCGGTGTCGGGGGCCGACACGTCCTCGGCGGCTCCGTGGTGGCGGACGGTCGCCTGCAGGAGCTCGGTGCGCGACGACCATCGCCGGTACAGGACCGGTCGCGACGTTCCGGCTCGCTCCGCGACGGCCTCGAAGGTGAATCCGGCGTATCCGCGCTCGGTCAGCTGTTCCCACGCCGCGTCGAGCAGCGCTGCTTCCAGCTCGGCTCCACGCCTGCGTGTCGGCTTCTCATTAAGAGTCACTTGCGCATCTTATCTCATCGGCCTACAGTCGGCGGCAGTTAAGATACGTAACTGAATCTAAAGGGGTTCCATGAGCACTCAGACGCTCGACGCGATACCTGCCGAAGCCAAGAGAGTCGCGGTCGCCGTCATCGCCGGGCTGATTGCGCCGATCTTGGACACCACCATCGTGACCATCGGCTTCGATCGCCTGGCCGCGGCGATGTCGGCCTCCGTCGACACCATCGGCTGGACCAACACCGGCTACCTGCTCGCACTCGCCGTCGCTGTCCCACTCGCCGGCTGGTCGG
>JASLJL010000232.1 GCA_030152405.1 Gordonia sp. (in: high G+C Gram-positive bacteria)
TACGGCCGGTTCGTGGACACGCTCGGCGGCCGGTACATCACCGCGGGCGATGTGGGCACCACGTCCGACGACATGGACGTGATCGGCGAGGGCACCGGCTTCGTCGCGTCCAAGACGCAGGGCAACGGCGGCTCCGGCGACACCGCCCCGATGACGGCGCTCGGCGTGTTCAGCTCGCTCCTCGCCGCGGCCGATCAGGCGTGGGGCAGTGCCGATCTCACCGGCCGCACCGTCGGCGTCGAAGGCGTCGGCAAGGTCGGCGGCGAACTCGTCGACTTGCTGCTCACCGCGGGCGCCACCGTGCTCGCAGCGGAGAAGAACCCGACGGCTCGCGAGGCCTTCGTCGCTCGCTTCCCGCAGGCCACGCTGGTCGACGACGTCCGGTCCGCGCAGGTCGACGTGTACGCCCCCTGCGCGATGGGCGGCACGGTCACTCCGGAGCTCGCGGCCCACACGTCGGCGACGGTGATCTGCGGCGCCGCCAACAACCAGCTGTCGACACCGCACGTGGAAGAGGTCCTCGGCGGCCGCGGCATCGTGTGGGCGCCCGACTACATCGCCAACGCAGGCGGCGTCATCCAGGCGTTCAGCGAACAGCGCGACTGGACGCGCGCACAGATGCGCGACAAGGTCGAGGCCCTTCGCGGCCGCACCGCGCACGTTCTCACCACCGCATCTGCCAAGGGCATCACCGCAGGCGACGCCGCGCGCCTGATCGTCGCCGAACGATTGGCGTCGGCTTGATCCGAGGCAGCTCCTTGGATCGTTCGATCCATTAGAGTCCCGGTACATGGCCACCTCACCGGAGCACGTCTCCGAGCACTCACGCAGGCATTTCCTGGGGCTCGCGGCGGGTGCGGCCGGCGTGGCGGGAGCGGCGTCGCTGCTCCCGCCGTCGCTGCTGTCCGCGGTGGCACGAGCCCGGCCCGCGGGGTCGATCGACGACGTCGAGCACGTCGTCGTCCTGATGCAGGAGAACAGGTCGTTCGACCACTACTTCGGCACCATGCGGGGTGTGCGCGGATTCGCCGACAACTCCGCCAAGCCCGGAGTCTTCAAACAGGACGGGATCCATCCGTTCCTCGCCCGCGACGCCGCCAACCGAGGGTCGTTGTCGGTGGAGTACCTGTCGTCGCTGCCGCATGAGTGGGCCGACGGTCAGCGCGCGCTCCGCCACGGGCACTGCGACGGGTGGATCGCCGCGAAGGGCGCGGCGACTATGGCCTGCTACGACCGGACCGACATCCCGTTCCATCACGCTCTCGCCGAGACCTTCACGATCTGCGACGGCTACTTCGCGTCGTCGCCCACCGGGACCGGCACCAATCGCAACTTCCTGTTCTCCGGCAAGTCTGGATACGAACCGTGGGGCGCGCGGTCGGTCGGCAACGAGATGTACGCGCCCGTGCATCCCGGCTTCGACTGGGAGACGTACGCCGAGAGCCTGCAGCGCAAGGGCGTCGACTGGCGCGTCTACCAGGAGTGGGACAACTTCACAGACAACAACCTCGACTTCTTCGCCGCCTTCCGTGCCATCGGCCGCGACGCGGTGCTGCGCGCGGGCCAGCTCGGCATCGACCTCACCGGCTTCTACTCGCTGCTGATCGAGTCGGGCGCGAAGAGCTCGCACGGCGACGTGCTGCCGTCCGACGACCAGCGCGCCCGCGCCGCCGCGGTCCACCGCGCCGCCCGTGGGTTGGGCGCGCGTCGGGCGGATCTCTACGACCGGGCGCTCTACCGCAGCGAGCCCGGCACCCTCGTCTCCCGGTTCCGGCGTGACGTGGAACGCGATCGTCTGCCCGCCGTCTCGTGGGTGGTCGCGCCGGAGGCCGACTCCGAGCACCCTCGCAGCTCGTCGCCGATCCAGTCGGCGGGCGTGGTCTACGACCTCCTCGACGCCCTCGCGTCCAGCCCCGACGTGTGGCGGAAGACGGCCGTGATCCTCAACTACGACGAGTTCGACGGCTACTTCGATCACGTGGTCCCGCCGCTGCCGCCCACCGGCGAACCCGACGAGTGGTGGGAGGGCGACCCGATGGGTCTCGGGTTCCGGGTGCCGCTCACCATCGTCTCGCCGTGGACGGTCGGCGGGCGCGTGTCGTCGGAGGTGTTCGACCACACCTCGGTGGTCCAGTTCCTCGAACGCGTCACCGGGGTGCGCTGCCCCAACATCTCGCGATGGCGCCGACAGATCAGCGGCGACCTCGTCTCCGCCTTCGACTTCGGCAGTTCCGACGGCCTCCGGGTGCCCGCCGCGCCGGGACCGCCGCCGCCGTTCAAGCGCAGGTGGGAGCCGAAGCCCGGCGGTGCGTTCCCCGTCCAGGAGCCGGGCACGACCACGGCGCTGCCCACGCCGTACCGGCTGTCGGCGAACGTCGTCGACGGCGCCGTCGAACTCGTCAACGACGGATTTCGCGCCGCCGTGTTCGCGGTGTTCCACGACGGCGTCGTGCAACACGTGACCCTTCGCGGAAAGCGTCGAATCCGCTTGTCCCCCACGACCGGCCACGTCGTGATCACTGGGCCGGACCGATTCCTGCGCGACCTGCACTTCACACCGAGCGGCTCGAGCGCTCGGGTCGAGCTCGACCACGACGCCCGGACCGTCACCGTGGACGGACGCAGCATGCCGACCCACGGCAGCTGGTACGAGGTCACCGTCGCCCACACCGCCGGGAGGCAGTACTTCACCGGTCGACTCGAGACCGGAGCCGTCACCACCACGTCGCCGCTGCGCCGCTGACCCGCCGCTCTCGCGACACGGCGGCGACACCGACGCGACACTCGACGCCCCTAGCGTCTGCAGACCGTGGCAACCTCACCCGAGTCGGTCTCCGAACATTCCCGCAGGCACTTCCTCTCCCTGACCGCAGGCGCCGCCGGCGCGGCCGCAGCGGCCAGCCTCCTCCCACCGTCGTTGATCAGCGCGGTGGCCCAGGCTCGGCCGGCGGGCAACCTCCGCGAGGTGGAGCACGTGGTGGTCCTGATGCAGGAGAACCGCTCGTTCGATCACTATTTCGGGGCGCTCCGCGGAGTCCGCGGGTTCGCCGACAACTCCGCGAAACCAGGCGTCTTCAACCAGAGCGGCGTCCACCCGTTCCTCGCCCGGTCGGCGGCCAACCGCGGCGACTTGTCCGTCGAATACCTGGCGTCGCTGCCGCACAGCTGGCCGGACGGTCACCAGGCGCTCAACGGCGGACACTGTGACGGGTGGGTCGGCGCGAAAGGCAAGGCGACGATGGCCGCCTACGACCGCCAGGACATCGCGTTCCACTACGCGCTCGCCGAGACGTTCACCGTGTGCGACGCCTACTTCGCGTCGTGCCCCACGTCGACCAGCCCGAACAGGAATTTCCTGTTCTCCGGGACCACCGGCTTCGAGCCGTATGGTCCCCGCGCGGTCGGGAACGACGCATACGACAGCGCTCATCCCGGCTACTTCTGGACGTCGTACGCCGAGAACCTGCAGAACGCGGG
>JASLJL010000326.1 GCA_030152405.1 Gordonia sp. (in: high G+C Gram-positive bacteria)
TCCCATGGAACGTCTGGTCACCGACGACGACGGCGCAGTCACCGGCGTCGTCGGTGACCAGACGTTCCATGGGAGTGCTGAGCCAGAGGGGGATCTGCGCGTCCTTCACTGCCATGCGGAGACGGCCGGCGAGTGCACGGCCGAGCGTCTCCATGCGTGCCTTACGGGCGACTGCGATGACGGCGGCGACGCCGGTCTTCAGCGCCTGTCGCCGTGCCTTCCAGGTGCGAGTGACCATGTTGAGCTGCACGAAGTCCTTCTGCGTGATGTACAGCCCCGGAGGAGTGGCGAGCGCCGCAGACCGCAGGAGATCGGCGTCCTCGCCGAGAGCGCGGATGTCGAACGGCGCGGGCTCCACGGATCGTCCGGCGGGTCGTCCGCCCGGATTCTCCGGGTGATAGTCGCTGTAGCCGGTGCACCACTGGAAGGTCAGGTGCGGGCTGCGATCGAGGAACGCCATCATCTTGGGGCCCTCGTCGATGAACGCGTCGAGATTCGCCGACGGGACGTGTTCGCCGACGATCGAGTCGAGGTAGGCGCGAACGCTCGCGCGACTGTCGACGATCCCGATCCGTTCGAGCTGCGGGCTGTTCGGAATCCAGACGCCGCCGCCCGACAGCGCGGTGCTGCCGCCGTACACGTCGGCCTTCTCGACGATGAGGGTGCTCAGACCACGATCGGCTGCGGCGAGCGCCGCGGTCATCCCGCCTGCACCGCTGCCGACCACGACGACGTCGTACTCGGTTCTCATGCCGACACCTCCTGGGTCTGGTCGGCCATCGCCCGGACGGCGAGATGACTGAACAGCATCGAGGTGCCGATCGGATTGCCGCCGCCGGGGTAGACGGTGCCGCTCGGCGCGGCCATCGTGTTGCCCGCCGCGTAGAGGCCGACGATCGCCGAGCCGTCGGGGCGCAGCACGTTGCCGGTGACGTCCGTCGTCAGACCGCCCTTGGTCCCGAGGTCGGACACCCCGAATGCGGCGGCGTGGAACGGCCCCTGATCGATCGAGACCAGCGGCGGTTCACCGTTGGAGAACGCGCGGTCGTACGCCTCGTCGCCGCGGCCGAAGTCGGGATCGACTCCGGTCGGGACCTGAGCGTTGTACCGCTCGACGGTCGCGACCAGCGCGTTCGCGGGGACACCGATCTTCGCGGCCAGTTCCTCGAGGGTGTCCGCGGTGTGCCAGAGGCCCTTGTCCACGTACTCCGACGTCGGGGAGAACGACACGTTGGGCGCCTTGCACGGCGGCACCTCGCCCTCCTTGTCGTCGTAGATCATCCAGAACGGGAGGGTCACGTCGCCTGCGGCCATCTGATCGAGGACGTCCCGTCCGAGCCGGTCGTACGGCGCCGACTCGTTGACGAACCGCTTGCCTGACTGGTCGACGAAGATTCCGCCGGTGAACCACAGTGCGAACGCCGACCGGCCGTCGGGATGAGTGAGACCCGGCGACCACCAGGCCTGATCCATCAGGTCGGTGCCGGCTCCCGCGGCGATGCCCGCCCGGTGCGCCTGCCCGGTGTTGGTCTCGGGGCCCATCGTGTCTCGGGCCACGCCGGGGACTCCGTACTCGGCGCGCATGGCGTCGTTGTTCTCGAAACCGCCCGTCGCCAGCAGGACGCCGCGGCGTGCGCGAATCGCCTCGCGTCGGCCGTCCCGCTCGACGATCACACCGGTCACCGCGCCGTCCTCGGTGACGAGTTCGACGAGCGCGGTGTCGCGCTGCAACGTCGCGTTGTCGTACGGTTCGAGCGCCATCAGGAACCGGGCGATCAGTGCGCGTCCGCCGATGAAGTAGTCGGGGGTGGGCGCACCGAGACGATCGACGTCGAGCGGACCGCGGACGACGTCCTTGTACGCGGGAGCGTCCGACACCGGGAACGGCGACGGCATCGTGTGGCGCTGGCCGTCGAGGCGCGCCTTGGGCGCCTTGCCGAAGTAGTCGGGCCACGGCAGCATCTCGAACTTCATGTTCGCGTCCTGCTCGAGGTACTCGATGAGCGGTGCCCCGCCCCGGACGTACGCCTCCTGCAGTTCTGCGGGGGTGCGGTCGCCGACCACCGAGCGGTAGTAGGTGAGTGCGTCGTCGATCGTGTCGTCGGTGCCGGCGCGCAGGAGCGCGGGATTGCACGGGAACCACACTCCGCCGCCGCCCGAGTAGGCGGTGGTGCCGCCGAACTTGTCGGAGGCCTCCACGAGCAGGACCGACAGTCCCTCCCGCGCGGCGGTGTAGGCGCCGCACATGCCGCCGCCTCCGGATCCTGCCACGACGACGTCGTACTCCTGCGTCCAGTTCACGCTCAACGGTCCACTCCTACTCGTGAAGATTCAGTCGTCGCCGACCGTAAGCCGTGTGCGCCCGATCACGCGTCGACGCTTCCCGGTCACCGGGACGTACCGGTGAGCGGGAGGAGAGGTGCCGAATGCGGGCCGGGGCACCTAGCGTCTGTCGGCAATGAACACGAGGGTCGCCGCGGTGTGGCCCCGGCAGCTGGAGAGAGGCGCACCGTGAGTGATTCTGTGAAGCCCGTCGACGTCGACGTCGTGGTGGTCGGAGGTGGGTTCGGCGGACTGTACGCACTCCACCGACTGCGGAAGGAAGGCAAGACCGTCCGTCTCTTCGAGGCGGGAGACGGCATCGGCGGGGTCTGGTACTGGAACCGGTACCCGGGTGCTCGCTGCGATGTGGAGAGCGTCGACTACTCGTACTCGTTCGACGACGACCTCCAGCAGGAGTGGGACTGGAGTGAGAAGTACGCGACGCAGCCGGAGATCCTCCGCTACATGAATCACGTCGCGGAGCGGTTCGACCTCTACCGGGACATCTCGCTGAGCACCCGCGTCGAGTCGATCGTGCTCGACGAGGAGACCGTCACCTGGACGGTGACGACCGACTCCGGGCAGTCGACGACGGCGCGCTGGGTGATCCTCGCGCTCGGTCCGCTGTCGAACTCGAACATCCCCGACATCGAGGGACTAGACGAGTTCGCCGGGCCCGTCCTGCACACCGGTCGGTGGCCGCACGAGGGCGTCGACTTCACCGGGCAGCGGGTCGGCGTGATCGGCACGGGATCGTCGGGCATCCAGTCGATCCCCGAGATCGCCAAGCAGGCCGACCACCTCACCGTGTTCCAGCGGACGGCCAACTACAGCATCCCTGCGGGTAACCGGCCGCTGACCGACGCCGATCGCGCCGCGCAGAAGGCCGACTACGCCGAACGCCGCCGACTGTCGATGATCAGCGGCGGGGGATCACCCCACATGTCGCATCCCAAGAACACCCTCGACGCGACCGAGGAGGAGCGCCGCGAGGCGTACGAGAAGCGCTGGGCGCTCGGCGGCGTCCTGTTCAGCAAGACGTTCCCGGACCAGCTCACCTCGCTCGACGCGAACGTCCCCGCACGGGAGTTCTGGGAGGAGAAGGTTCGCGCGGTGATCGACGATCCGGCCGTCGCAGCCGACCTGATTCCGTCCGATCACCCGATCGGAACCAAGCGGATCTGCACCGACAGTGGATACTTCGAGACCTACAACCGCGACAACGTCGACTTGGTGAACCTGCGGAAGGCCCCCATCGAGCGGATCGATGCGACCGGAGTGATCACCGCGGACGGACGGCGCCACGACATCGACTCGCTGGTCCTCGCGACGGGCTTCGACGCCATGACCGGCTCGGTCGCCAAGATCGACATCGTCGGACGGGGCGACCGCACGTTGAACGACGACTGGGCCGCCGGACCCCGGACCTACCTGGGTCTGGGCATCGACGGATTCCCCAACCTGTTCAACCTGACCGGACCGGGCAGCCCGTCGGTGCTCGCCAACATGGTGCTGCACTCCGAACTGCACGTCGACTGGATCGCCGACGCGATCCGCCACGTCGACGACTCCGGTGCCGTGGGATTCGAGGCGACGCCGGCTGCGGTGGACGAGTGGGTCGCCGAGTGCAGTCGTCGTGCCGACGGCTCGCTGATGGTGG
>JASLJL010000343.1 GCA_030152405.1 Gordonia sp. (in: high G+C Gram-positive bacteria)
TCCGCCACTCGGACTTGTTCGATCATGCAATTGTCGCGCTCGCTTTCCGCTTGCGCCGCATAACCATAACCAAGGTTGCCGCGAGATCCCAAATCCCCTAGTAATGGGGGTGTGGCGACCACCAGAGCAACCGAAGAAGTAGTCGATCTCGTCAGCCGTCTCATCCAGTTCGACACCTCCAACACAGGTGTCCCGGAGACGACTGCCGGCGAACAGGAATGCGCCCGCTGGGTCGAGGAGCAGCTGCGGGAGGTGGGATACGAGACGGAGTACGTCGAATCGGGCATGCCCGGGCGCGGCAACGTCTTCACGCGACTGGCCGGCGAGGACTCCGGCCGCGGCGCACTGCTCGTCCACGTTCACCTCGACGTGGTGCCGGCCCAGGCGGAGGACTGGAGCGTCCACCCGTTCTCCGGGGCCGTCCGCGACGGTTACGTGTGGGGGCGCGGTGCCGTCGACATGAAGGACATGGCCGGCATGGTCCTCGCGCTCGCGCGCCAGTTCAAACGCGACGGCGTGGTTCCGCCGCGCGACATCGTGTTCGCGTTCCTCGCCGACGAGGAGGCCGGCGGGACCTGGGGATCGCACTGGCTCGTCGACAACCGCCCCGACCTGTTCGAGGGGATCACTGAAGCGGTGGGCGAGGTCGGCGGGTTCTCGCTCACCGTCGACCGTCCGGACGGCACGGTACGTCGTCTGTATCTCGTGGAGACGGCCGAGAAGGGCCTGTCGTGGATGCGCCTCACCTGCGACGCGACCGCGGGCCACGGATCGTTCCTGCACTCGGACAACGCCGTCACCGAGATCGCGTCGGCGGTGGCCCGCATCGGCGCGCATCAGTTCCCGCTGGTGATGACCGAGTCGGTCGCCGAGTTCCTGAAGGCGCTGTCGGAGGAGACCGGTCTCGACTTCAGCCCGGAGACGCCCGATCTGGAGACGGCGCTGTTCAAGATCGGCAACATCGCGCGGATCATCGGCGCCACCCTCCGCGACACCGCCAATCCGACCATGCTCTCGGCCGGCTACAAGGCCAACGTGATCCCGCAGCAGGCGGAGGCCGTGATCGACTGCCGTGTGCTGCCCGGCCGGCAGAAGGAGTTCGAGGCGACGATCGACGAATTGATCGGGCCCAACGTCAAGCGGGAGTGGATCACTCACCTGGACGCGTACGAGACCACCTTCGACGGGCATCTCGTCGACGCGATGAACGACGCCGTCGTCGCGCACGATGCCGACGGCCGCACCGTGCCCTACATGCTGTCCGGCGGTACGGACGCGAAGGCGTTCGCCAGGCTCGGCATCCGGTGCTTCGGCTTCGCGCCGCTGCAACTGCCGCCGGAGCTCGACTTCGCCGCGCTGTTCCACGGAGTCGACGAACGTGTGCCGGTAGAGTCGATCCTGTTCGGTACCAACGTTCTTGAGCATTTCCTGCGGCACTGCTGACTGCGGTCGGCCGACGTGGGGGAGAAGGAGACGCAAGTGACTGCATTCGACCCGTACTCGGTGCTTCCGGCACTCCACGAGATCACGGTCACCTCGACCGATTTCGCCGACGGAGACACCCTGCCCACGCCTCAGGTCTCGGCGATCTTCGGCGCGGGCGGCGACGACGTGTCACCGCAGCTGAGTTGGTCGGGCTTCCCGGCCGAGACGAAGAGCTTCGTGGTCACCTGCTTCGACCCGGACGCGCCGACGGCGTCCGGGTTCTGGCACTGGGCGGTGGCCGACATCCCGGCGTCGGTGACGTCGCTGGCCACCGGGGCCGGATCGCCCGGGTCTCCCGACCTGCCCGCCGGAGCCGTGACGCTCCGCAATGACGCGGGCCTCGCTCAGTTCGTCGGTGCTGGCCCGCCGCCCGGACACGGCCCGCACCGGTACTTCTTCGCCGTCCACGCCGTCGACGTCGAGAGCCTCGGGCTGCCCGACGGCGCGAGCCCGGCGTTCCTCGGCTTCAACCTGTACTCCCGCGCCATCGGCCGAGGCATCCTCACCGGCGTCTTCGAGCTGCCTGCCGAGCAGTGACCCGTCTCGACTCCGCTCGTCGAGCGGAGTCGAGACGGCGCGCTCAGCTCGTCGCGGAGCCGACCGCGTCGGAGAGGTCGGCGAAGCCGCCTGCGCGCAGACGCTCGGCGATGCCGTCGTTGAGTTCCTTCAGCCACACCGGGCCGCCGTAGATGAAGCCCGTGTACACCTGCAGCAGGTCGGCGCCCGCGGTGATCCGTTCCCACGCCTGGTCGACGGTCTCGATGCCGCCCACGCTGATCAGCGACATCGTGCCGCCGACACGCGTGTAGAGACGACGAAGCACCTCCAGTGAGCGGTCGGCCACCGGCGGACCGGACAGTCCGCCCGCGCCGATCGTCTCCACGTCAGTCATCGGTGTGCGGAGTCCGCTCCTGCCGATCGTCGTGTTGGTCGCGACGATGCCGGCGAGGCCCAGTTCGCGCGCGAGGTCGGCGACCGCGTCGACGTCCTCGTCGGACAGGTCCGGCGCGATCTTGACGAGCACCGGGACA
>JASLJL010000372.1 GCA_030152405.1 Gordonia sp. (in: high G+C Gram-positive bacteria)
GCAATGCATCGGGCTTCTACGGCGACCGGTTGACGGCCGTGCAGGAGATGCTCGAAGGCGGCCACCTCGACTACCTGACCGGCGACTACCTCGCCGAGCTCACCATGCTCATCCTCGGCCGCGACCGTCTGAAGGATCCCTCACGCGGTTACGCCAAGACGTTTCTCCGCCAGATGGAGACGAGTCTCGGGCTCGCCGTCGACAAGGGCGTCAAAGTGGTCGTGAACGCGGGCGGACTCAACCCGCACGGTCTGGCGGTCGCGCTCCGCGAACTGGCGGAGACCGTGGACGTCGACGCGCAGATCGCGTTCGTGAACGGCGACGACCTGCAGCCGCGGGCCGCCGAGCTCGGGCTGGGAACTCCGATCACCGCGAACGCGTACCTCGGCGGTTTCGGAATCAAGGCGGCGCTCGACCGCGGCGCCGACGTGGTGGTCACCGGCCGCGTCACGGACGCGTCGCTCACCGTGGGCGCCGCGGCGTCCGCATTCGGGTGGGGCTACAAGGATCTCGACGCCATCGCGGGCGCGATCGTGGCAGGCCACATCATCGAATGCGGCACACAGGCCACCGGCGGCAACTACTCCTTCTTCAAGGAGATACCGATGGGGCGGCTCGGCTTCCCGATCGCGGAAGTCGCCGCAGACGGCTCGTCCGTGATCACCAAGCACGAGGGCACCGGCGGCGCCGTCACCACCGGCACCGTCACCGCGCAGCTGCTCTACGAGATTCAGGGACCGAGGTACTACAACCCCGACGCGACCGCCCTGCTGGACACCATCGAGGTCACCCAGGCGGGACCCGATCGCGTCGCCGTCAGCGGCGTGCGCGGGGAGGCGCCCCCGTCGGACCTGAAGGTCTCGTTGAATCACCTCGCGGGCATCCGCAACCAGATCGACGTGGTGCTCACCGGGCTGGACATCGAGGAGAAGGCGGCGCTGTTCCAGGAACAGTTCGAAGCCGCACTGCCGACCTCGCCCGCCGAACTCACGTGGGAGCTCTCGCGGCTCGACCGGCCCGACGCCGACACCGAGGAGCAGGCGAGCGCGCTGCTGCGCTGCGTGGCCCGCGACTCCGACCCGAATGCGGTCGGACGAGCGTTCAGCGCGACCGCCGTGGAGCTGGCGTTGGCCAGCTACCCGGGATTCACGCTCACCGCGCCACCCGGAAACGGTGCGCCGTACGGCGTGTTCGTGCCCGGTTACGTCGATGCGGGCCTGGTCGAACACCGGGTCACCCAGCCCGACGGGGTGTCCGTGCTCATCGAACCGTCCCCGTTGCGGACCGAGCCCACGCGTGATGTCGGCGTCCCCGACTCCGGTCCGGTCGCCGACTGGGGCCCGACCCGACGCGCCCCGATCGGGGAGATCGTCGGCGCGCGCAGCGGTGACAAGGGTGGCAGCGCCAACATCGGCGTCTGGACCCGCAACGACGACGAGTTCGCCTGGCTCGACCAGACCCTGAGCGTCGACCGGATCAAAGAACTGCTGCCGGAGATCGCCGATCTCACCGTGCACCGCTACCGGCTGCCGAAGCTCCGCGCCCTGAACTTCGTCATCGAAGGCGTCCTGGGCCGCGGCGTCGCCGAGAACGTTCGTTTCGATCCGCAGGCCAAGGGGCTCGGCGAATGGCTCCGGTCACGCGTCGTCGACGTCCCCGAACGCTTCGGTCGGTAAGCACCTTTCGACTCGCTAGCTCGCTCACGGAGCGGGAGAGGAAATCCATGCCCATCGCCAGTGACATCTGGGATTCGGAACAACGTCGTGACCTGCGCAGCCTTGCCGCAGACTTCGCGACCAAGCACATCCTGCCGTTTCAGGACCAGTGGGAGCGCGACGGACTGATCCCGCGTGAACTCCACAAGCAGGCGGGCGACCTCGGTCTGCTCGGCCTCGGCACGCCGGAGGAGAAGGGCGGCAGCGGCGGCGACGGCGTCGACGCGCTCATCGTCTGCGAGGAACTGCACTACCGCGGTGTGTCCGGCGGTGTGTTCGCGAGTCTGTTCACGTCGGGCATCTCCACGCCGCACATCGCGAACAACGGGACCCCGGACCAGATCGCGAAGTGGGTGGCACCGGTCCTGGCCGGCGACAAGATCAGCAGTCTCGCGATCACCGAGCCGAGCGGCGGCAGCGACGTCGGCCATCTGCGCACCACCGCCAAGCGCGACGGCGACCACTTCATCGTCAACGGCGCCAAGACGTTCATCACCTCGGCCGTTCGCGCCGACCACATCGTGGCCGCGGTCCGGACGGGTGGGGACGGCGCGGCGGGCGTCTCGCTCCTCGTGATCGAGAAGGGGACGCCCGGCTTCAATGTGGACCGCAAGCTGGAGAAGATGGGCTGGTTGGCGTCGGACACCGGCGAACTGTCGTTCGTCGACTGCCGGGTGCCGGTGGAGAACCTCATCGGTCCGGAGAACTCGGGCTTCGCGCAGATCGCGCAGGCCTTCGTGTCCGAGCGCGCCGCGCTGGCGGTGCAGGCGTACGCGCAGGCACAGCGGTCGTTGGACCTGACCCTGGACTGGGTTCGCAATCGAGAGA
>JASLJL010000434.1 GCA_030152405.1 Gordonia sp. (in: high G+C Gram-positive bacteria)
CCGGAGTCGATGCAGACCGAGGCCATGGAACCGGTCCCCGAATGCCAGTCGCCGATCTTCCTGTCGGTCGACGCGTCGGACGCGTCGTCGGTGAAGCTCTACTTCAGCGCGCCGCCGGAGGCCCCGACGACCCGCGGTTTCGCCTCGATCCTGCATCAGGGCCTCGACGGCGAATCCGCGCAGGCGATCAGCGAGGTCCCGTCGGACTTCTTCCACGATCTGGGACTGGCCTCGGTGATCAGTCCGCTCCGCCTCCGGGGCATGGCAGGCATGCTGGCACGCATCAAGCGGCAGGTGGCCGAGCAGACGGCGGGCTGAGGCCGGCCGCATGGACTTCCTGCAGATCCTCGACGCGCCCGTCGAGCCGGGCGGGCTCGTCGAGTGGATCCCCACCGTCGAGGGCGGCCTCGGCAGCTGGCGGCGCGACGACCGCCAGACGTCGCACAATCACGAGCAGCATCTCCGGGCGTCGTTCGAGCATCGGGCGCGCACTCAGCGCGAGGGCGGCCGCGAGTCGTGGCTCGGCTTGTCGATCGACTTCGACGAGCCCATGTCGGTGCCCGCCATCCGCGCCGCTCTCATGGCGTGGGTGTCCCGGCACGAGGTGCTGCGCACCCATGTGGTCCTCAAACGCGACGGGACCGAACGCTATTCGACGCCGCCGGAGACGGTGCGGCTGAAGATGACCCGCATCGGCTGGTACACCGAGTCGGAGATGCTCCTGGAACAGATCGCCGGATCGTTCGACCGCGCGACCGCTCCCCTGCACTGGCCCGCCTACCGGTTCGCGACGGTCGCGCGGGACTCGTCATTCACGCTCCTCTTCGCCGCAGACCACTCCCTCGTCGACGGGTACTCGCTCGTCACGGCACAGTACGAACTGACCGAGCTGTATCGGGCCGAACGCGACCAGCGGCCCTCCGTGCTGCCCGACACCGGAAGCTACATCGACTTCAGCGACGCCGAACGCCGCGCCGCCGATCAGGAGGACGCGTCGTCGCCCGCCGTCCGCACGTGGCGGACGTTCCTCGACACACACGCCGAGCCGCGATTCGCGCCGCTGCGGCCCACCGTCGGCGACTCGGACGACCCGTTCACGGTGGAGCATCCGCCACAGGGCTCCCGGACCGCGCGTCTGCTCGACGACGACGCCACCCGCCGGTTCGAGAAGGAGTGCGCCGCCGCGGGCGGAAACCTGGTGGCAGGGGTGCTCGCCGCCCTGGCGCTGGCGTACCACCGGGCGTCGCCCGGCACCGAGTTCTCGTGCGTGATGCCCCGCCACACCCGTGACAGTCGGATCTGGCAGCACTCCCTCGGCTGGTTCGTCGGCCTCGCACCAGTGGCGTTCGACGTCGACGACACGACGACCGTCGCCACCGCCACCCGCCGCGCGTACGAAGCGCTTGCGGTGGGCAAACAGGGCGCCACGCTGCCGTTCCTCCGCGTCGGAGAACTCCTCGGCGAGACGCCCACACCCACGTTCGTCGTGTCGTACATGGACTCGCGCGGCACACCCACGGCCGACGTCGCCGACGCGGGCGGCGCCCGGGTGCTGCGGAGTCACTCGTATTCGGGTGACGAGGTGTACGTATGGGTCAACCGGACGCCGTCGGGTCTCCGCATGCACTCTCGCTACCCCGCCGAGCAACCCGACCGCGTGCTGCCGTTTCTGGACGACTTCGCCACGCTACTAGCGAGTACGTGAGGCAACGGGTAGAACGAGTTCTGAGTTCCTGGGGTGGCCGTCCACCGAGCGATTGTTCGGTGGGTTACGCTGCCTTGAGGAAAAATCGCGATGCCCGGCCACGTCGGGCATCGTGCAAAGCGCCACACGTGGAGCAATACCGCGCGCGACGCGCATTAGCCACGACGACGGCCCGCAGTCGGGCCCGCCACAGGAGAGCCAGTGTCAATCGCACAGACGACCATCAAGAAGGTTCTGATCGCCAACCGCGGCGAGATCGCGGTCCGCGTGATCCGCGCCGCCAAGGACGCCGGCATCGCCAGCGTCGCGGTGTACGCCGAGCCCGACGCGAACGCGCTGTTCGTGCAGCTCGCCGATGAGGCGTTCGCACTCGGCGGCCAGACGTCCGCTGAGTCGTACCTGGTGTTCGACAAGATCCTCGACGCAGCCGCCCAGTCCGGCGCCGACGCCATCCACCCCGGTTACGGCTTCCTGTCCGAGAACGCAGACTTCGCGCAGGCCGTCCTCGACGCCGGCCTCACCTGGATCGGCCCGTCGCCGCAGTCGATCCGCGACCTCGGCGACAAGGTGACCGCACGTCACATCGCCGAGCGCGCCAAGGCTCCGATGGCCGCCGGCACCAAGGACCCGGTCGCCGACGCGGCCGAGGTCGTCGCCTTCGCCGAGCAGTACGGCGTCCCGGTCGCGATCTAGGCGGCGTTCGGCGGCGGCGGTCGCGGCATGAAGGTCGCCCAGACCATCGAAGAGATCCCCGAGCTGTTCGAATCGGCCACCCGCGAGGCCGTCGCCGCCTTCGGTCGCGGCGAGTGCTTCGTCGAGCAGTACCTCGACAAGGCGCGCCACGTCGAGGCCCAGGTCATCGCCGACCAGCACGGCAACGTCGTCGTCGCAGGCACCCGCGACTGCTCGCTGCAGCGCCGCTTCCAGAAGCTCGTCGAGGAGGCGCCCGCGCCGTTCCTGACCGACGACCAGCGCGGCCGCATCCACAGCTCCGCCAAGGCCATCTGCCGCGAGGCAGGCTACTACGGCGCGGGCACCGTCGAGTACCTGGTTCAGGGCGACACCGTCTCGTTCCTCGAGGTCAACACCCGCCTCCAGGTGGAGCACCCGGTCACCGAGGAGACCGCGGGCATCGACCTGGTGCGCCAGCAGTTCCGCATCGCCGAGGGCAAGGAACTGACGATCACCGAGGATCCGACCCCGCGCGGACACTCGTTCGAGTTCCGCATCAACGGCGAGGACGCCGGCCGCGGCTTCCTCCCGGCACCCGGCCCCGTCGCCGTGTACCGCGAGCCCACCGGCCCCGGCGTGCGCGTCGACTCCGGCGTGGACCAGGGCGACGTCATCGGCGGCCAGTTCGACTCGATGCTCGCCAAGCTCATCGTCACCGGCGAGAACCGCCAGCAGGCGCTGGAGCGTTCGCGCCGCGCACTCGCCGAATTCGAGGTCGAGGGTCTCGCGACCGTGATCCCGTTCCACCGCCACATCGTCTCGAACCCCGCCTTCATCGGTGACGGCGAGAAGTTCGACGTCTACACCAAGTGGATCGAGACCGACTGGGACAACACCATCGAGCCGTACACCGGCGGCCAGCCGATCGACGAGGACGACGCCGCACCGCGCCAGAAGGTCGTCGTCGAGGTCGGCGGACGCCGCGTCGAGGTGTCGCTGCCCGGCGACCTGAACCTCGGTGGCGGCGGCGGATCCGCGAACGGCGCAGTCCGTCGTAAGCCCAAGGCACGCACGCGTGCGAAGGGCGGCGGCAAGGCCGCTTCGGGCGACGCAGTGGCCGCGCCCATGCAGGGCACCGTCGTCAAGGTGGCCGTGGCCGAGGGCGACAC
>JASLJL010000471.1 GCA_030152405.1 Gordonia sp. (in: high G+C Gram-positive bacteria)
GTGGAACGACTGGCTGTCGACGGTCGGCCCGGAGGCCTCGTCGCTGGTGCTGCGTCTGCACGAGCCGCCCGACGATCCCGATCCCGACGTCCGCTGGCGGCTCGAGGTGTGCCGACACGACGCCACCGGCGACGTGGTGCCCGTCGTACCCCATCGACTCGACCCGCACGACCTCGAGACGATCACCGGCGACCTCGCGCAGGCCGTTCGAGCATTCGGAGAACTGTCCCGCGCCGACACCGATCCGCACAGCCTCGATTTCCTCCTCGACACCGCCACCGTCGACGAGCTGCTGCAGGTCGGGGCGACAGCGATCGCGGACGCCGGCGTCACAGTGCTGCTTCCACGAACCATCGCGGTCGTCTCGCCCAGCCTGTCGTTGACCGCTCCCCCGGTGCCCGACGGCGGCAGCCGACCCGGGTTCGTCGGACTCGACGAGATCTCCGACTTCGAGTGGCGGCTGGCGCTCGGCGACGCCCCCGACTCCCCCGCACTCACCCAGGCCGATCTCGACGAATTGGCACAACAGCACGGCAACCTGGTGCGAGTCCGCGGCCGATGGCTGCGGGCCGAAGGCGCCGCGTTGACCCGCGCGGCGGCATTCCTGGCCGCGCAGAAGGCGGTCGCGACGTCGGACGACGACACGAAGATGACGATGGCCGAGCTGTTGAGCCTGGTCGCCGACCCGCACGACCGGCTCCCCGTTCCGGTCACGAGCGTCGACGGCCTCGGTTGGCTCGACGACGTGGCGCGGTCCGGCTCGATCGTTCCCGAACCGGTCACGCCGCCTGCCGCACTGAACGCCACGCTTCGGCCCTACCAGCAGCGCGGACTCGACTGGCTGGTGTCCCTCGGCCGGATCGGCGCGGGCGCCGTGCTGGCCGACGACATGGGACTCGGCAAGACCGTCCAGGTGATCGCTCTCCTGATGACGATGCGCGACGACGCTCCGGCGCGTCCGCCCGCCCTCGTCGTCTGCCCGATGTCCGTGATCGGCAACTGGCAGCGCGAGCTGACGACGTTCGCGCCGAGCCTGACCGTGATCGTCCATCACGGGACCGGACGTTCGGTCGACGCGATCAGCGACGACGCTCCGGACGTCGTCCTCACGACCTTCGCGACGTTGGCGCGGGACAAGGCGGCGATGTCGGCCCTGGCCTGGAGCGAACTCGTCGTCGACGAGGCCCAGCACGTCAAGAACGTCAACACGGCGGCCGCTAAGGCGTTGCGGGCCATCCCGGCACGACTGCGGGTGGCCTTGACCGGCACTCCCGTCGAGAACCGTCTCGAAGACCTGCGGGCCGTCATCGACCTGGTCAATCCCGGCATGCTGGGGTCCGCCTCCGTCTTCCGGGCGCGTTTTGCCGAACCGATCGAACGCGACCGCGATCAGGACGCGTTGCGCCGTCTCAACGCACTCACCGGTCCGTTCATCCTGCGGCGGACCAAAGCCGATCCGGCCGTCGCCCCGGACTTGCCGGAGAAGACGGAGCTGACGGTCCGGACCAACCTCACCAGCGAACAGGCCGGTCTCTACCAGGCGGTTCTCAACGACCTGCACGAAGCGCTGGCCGACCCGAACCAACGCGGCGAGTTCCGTCGTCGCAGCGTTCTCGCGGCGCTCACCCGGCTGAAGCAGATCTGCAACCATCCAGCTCACTACCTCGCGGACGGTTCCCCGCTGCTCCGCAGACGACGGCACCGTTCGGGCAAGGTCGAGTTGCTCATCGACATCTTGACCACCCTGATCGCTGAAGGCGATCGCGCACTCGTCTTCACTCAGTTCGCGGCGTTCGCCGATCTGCTCGACGAATGGCTCTCGCCGATCCTCGGGGTGTCGGTGCCGGTGCTGCACGGCGGTCGCACCCGGCGAGACCGTGACGCGATGGTCGCCGACTTCCAGTCGGCCGACGGCCCGCCGGTCCTGATCGCCACCCTCAAAGCCGGCGGCACGGGACTCAACCTGGTCGGCGCCAATCACGTGATCCACGCCGATCGGTGGTGGAACCCGGCCGTCGAGGATCAGGCCACCGACCGGGCCTACCGAATCGGACAGACGAGGAATGTGCAGGTACGGAAGTTCGTGTGCGTCGGGACGCTCGAGGAACGCATCGACGAGATGGTGACGGCGAAACGTGAGCTGTCGCAGTTGACGGTGTCGACGGGCGAGAACTGGCTGAGCGACCTCGACGACGCGGCGCTCTTCGATCTGCTGGCGCTCCGCGACGAAGCGGTGGGCGAATGACGGGCCGGGCACGCCGAGCGCCGGTTCGCGGCTACGGGATCACACGGTGGGGGCGGGCGTTCGTCGACGCCGTCGAAGTCGGGTCGGACCATCGGCACATCACCGGTGCGCGGCGATACTTCCGGGACCGTCACGTGGACGGCCTGCAGATCGGCGACGGCCGGGTCACGTCCTCGGTGCGCGGCAGTCAGCTCGATCCGTTCGACGTGATCCTGCAGACCAGGACCGTCGACCCCGAGACGGTGGTGTCACTGCTGCGCGCCGAGGGCGCCGTCGACGACCTGCTGGCGCTCGCACGCGGCGAGCAGCCCGCGGATCTCGGCGGGCTGATCGCACCGACGGAGTCCGCCGACGTCGAGTCGACCTGCAGCTGCCCCGATCAGGCCCCACGGTGCATCCACGTGCTGGCCACCGCCTTCGAGGTGGCCGCCGAGATCGATCGACGTCCCACCG
>JASLJL010000473.1 GCA_030152405.1 Gordonia sp. (in: high G+C Gram-positive bacteria)
GAACTTGTAGCCCTTGGTGTAGTCGAACTTCTCGACCGCGCGGATCAGACCGAGGTTGCCCTCCTGGATGAGGTCCAGGAACGCCATGCCGCGACCGGTGTACCGCTTGGCGAGGGAGACGACGAGACGTAGGTTGGCCTCGAGCAGGTGATTCTTGGCGCGGTTGCCGTCGCGCGAGATCCACGACAGGTCGCGTCGCTGAGCGACCGTCAGCTTCTCGCCCGACTCCATGATGCGGCGCATGCGCTCGGTGGAGAACAGACCCGCCTCGATGCGCTTGGCGAGTTCCACCTCCTCCTCGGCGTTGAGCAGCGCGACCTTGCCGATCTGCTTGAGGTAGGCGCGGACCGAGTCGGCGGACGCGGTGAGTTCGGCGTCCTTGCGTGCCTGACGCAGCGCCTCCGACTCCTCCTCGTCCCACACGAAGTCGCCCGACTTGGCTTCGGGCTCGTCGGCCTTCGCCTTGGCTGCGGTCTTGCGGCCCTTGGCGGGTGCCGGCTTCTCGTCCGCGTCGTCGGACACCACGAGTTCCTCGTCGGCCAGATCGATGTCCGAGTCGTCGATGTCCTCGAGGTTCTCGGGACCGTCGACTTCGGCGTTCTCGTCGGCGGGCGACGACGCCTTCTTCGCAGCGGTCTTCTTCGCAGCCGTCTTCTTGGCCGCGGTGGTGGTCTTCTTGGCCGCCGTCTTCTTGGCTGCGGCCTTCTTGGCCGGAGCTTTCTTGGCCGCGGCCTTCTCGGCGGGCGCCTTCTTCGCCGGAGCCTTTTTGGCTGGGGCCTTCTTGGCGGCTGGCGCCGACTCTGCTGCGGTCTCGACTGCCGCGTCGGTGGACTCTGTGGTTGCCACGTACAACCTTTCGACTGAACTCACGGCACGGCTGGCGGCGTCCTCGGAGGGGACGTGGTGCCGTGGGCGAAGGGGCTAGAGGGCTCGGTCCGGGACCGGTGCGTTCCATTGTAACGACATAGCCGCAGAGGTCACATGCGCAGACCCTCGTCAACGGCCATCGCTGCGCCTACTATGCCCGCCGTGTTACGCAGTTTCGCGGGCACGACCGGCGTGTCGACGGTGAGC
The DNA here is from genome assembly GCA_030152405.1 of Gordonia sp. (in: high G+C Gram-positive bacteria). Taxonomy (GTDB): domain Bacteria; phylum Actinomycetota; class Actinomycetes; order Mycobacteriales; family Mycobacteriaceae; genus Gordonia. The sequence goes on from JASLJL010000473.1 coordinate 1,075, forward strand.
AGCGGCACCCACGCGTCGGCCTTCCTGCTGATGCCTCCACCCACGATGAACAGGTCGGGGGAGAAGATGAACTCGTAGTGCGCGAGCACGCGAGACAGCTTGCGAGCCCACTTGGCGAGCGACCAGCCGTTGTCCTCGCGGACTTTCGCCGACGCGCGGTGCTCCGCCTCTTTGCCGCCGATCTCGAGGTGACCCAACTCGGTGTTCGGCAGGAGGACGCCGTTGCGGAACACCGCCGATCCGATACCGGTGCCGAGCGTCAGCAGGATCACAGTCCCCGACTCCGCTCGCGACGGGAAGCCGTCGTGACCGATGCCGTAGCGGAGCTCGGCCAGGCCCGCGGCGTCGGCGTCGTTGAGACCGACGATCATCCGTCCGCCCAGATGAGCCCCGAACAACTCCTGCACGTCGACGCCCTGCCAGGTCTCGTCGATGTTGGCCGCGGACCGGACCACGCCGTTTCGGACGACCGCCGGCACGGTGAGGCCGACGGGGCCGGTCCAGCCGAAGTGCTCGGTGATCTCCAGGCAGGTGCGGGCGACGGCGTCGGGGGTGGCGGGCTGCGGAGTCGCGATCCGGTGGCGGTCGCCGACGAATTGACCGGTCCGCAGATCCACGATGGCGCCCTTGACGCCGGATCCCCCGATGTCGATGCCGAAACCGAGGTCCGGGGTGGGCGAATGGCTTCCGTCCGCCCCCAGGTACGTCACTCGGGCAGCGCCTGATGCGGCGTCGTTCATCGGGGGAACTCGCTTTCTTCCGGGTCCGGACCGTTCCGGTTCGACGGATCGGGCGACGCCCGAACACTCACTCGCTCACAGTAGGTCGAAAACGGCGGCGACGTAGACTCGACACGTGACCCGGTCATCAATCTCGGCGGCTGTCGATGCCGCAGACCTCGCTGTCGTCGCCCGATCCGTCGCCGAGACCGCTGCTGCGCACGTGCGGACGCGGCGGGCGGAGCTGTTCGCCGCCACCGGCACGACCACCGGAGACGACGCGGTCGCGACCAAGTCGACCCCGACCGATCCGGTCACGGTCGCCGACACGGAGACCGAGACCCTCGTGCGCGAGCTGCTCCGCGAGCGCAGGCCCGACGACGCCGTGCTCGGCGAGGAGGCGGGCGGGACTCTCGACGTCCCCGACGGTGTGCGGTGGGTGGTCGACCCGATCGACGGGACCGTCAACTTCCTGTACGGGATCCCCGCGTACGCGGTGTCGGTCGCCGCGCAGGTGAGCGGGCAGTCGGTCGCCGGAGCGGTCGTCGACGTCGCCAGGGGCATCACCTACTGGGCGTGGCGAGACGGCGGCGCCTACTCGTGTGCGGGCACCGCGGACGCCCCGATGGGCGATCCGATCCGCCTGCGCGCGAATCCCATCGACGACGTGAGTTTCGCGCTCGTCGCGACCGGTTTCGCGTATGCGCCGCAGCGTCGAGAAGAGCAGGGCGCCATCGTCGCCCGACTCCTGCCTCGAGTGCGGGATCTCCGCCGGATGGGTGCGGCGGCCCTCGATCTCTGCATGGTCGCCTCGGGCGCGGTCGACGCGCACATCGAGCACGGCCTGAGCCCGTGGGACTGGGCCGCAGGGGGCCTCATCGCGGCCGAGGCGGGTGCGCGCGTGGTGATGCCGCCCGCGGACTCGCGATCGGGGGACGGCGACCCGACCATCGCGGTGGCGCCGGGGATCGCCGACGATTTCCTCGACCTGCTGGGCGAGATCGGTGCGACGCGCGCCCTGCCGCTGGACTGACCGGCGTCAGCAGGACTGACCGTGCACGGCGTCGAGCAGCGATTCGTCCACGGGTGACTGCTTCTGCTTCGGGGTGGCGACGCGCAGCGCCTCGATCGCCGACTGGGCGTCCTGGCTGGGCTGCGTGGAGGTGTAGTACTCGCCGAGCGCGAGATCGACGTCGGTGCCCTTCCGGCCGTCGTTGACGAGCTGGGCACACGGCGCGACGAGCCACACTGCCGCGGCGGCGGACTGGCCGGCCGAGCCGAAGCGGATCTGGGCGACGCAGTTGAGGTCGCGATTGGGGTACACGGTGTCGTCGGCGTAGGCCGGGGTGGCGCCGCGGTAGCCGAGCGACGCGAGATCGTCGCTCACCGATCGCGCCGATCCGCGTGCGGCGGCCGAGTTCAGAACGCGGACCCCGAACGTGCTGAGGGCGGCGGGGGCGACGCTGGTCATCTCGGACCGGTCGACGACGGTGAGCTTCGAGTCGGCGGCGATGTCGCAATTGGTCTGCACGGCGTCGTCACCCGTGCCGTTGAAGGCGAACACCCAGGCCGCGACGGCGACCACGGCGAGCACCGTGATCACGACGAGCCCGGGGATCAGGTTTCGGCGCAGGAAGGGACGGCCCTTCGAGTCGGTCGTGTACCCGGTGGCGATTTTCGAGACCACGTCGCTGCGCACCTTCTTCCATGAGGTCGGTCGGGACCACTCTAGTTGTGCGGTCGGGACGTGCGCTCGACGGCGCGCCGGAACATGCCGGACCGCTCGTGCGCCGTCGGATTCTGTCGACCGAACAGGTGAATGATCTGGCACTCTTGACAGGGGGTGATCGCTCACCTAGAGTACGGGCGCCCAAGGTCATACGTGGTGACTTATGGCGCGACATCGAGCCACAAGTTCGATGTGCGTGCGGATTCGCTCACTCCGGGAATATTCTCGGCGGATTCAGCGATGAATGACCGGACACGACACATACCCCAAGACAATCCAGGCAGGCAGGCAATGGCAACTGACTACGACGCGCCCCGGCGGACCAACGACGATGATCTCGCGGAGGACTCGCTCGAGGAACTGAAGGCGCGCCGAAACGAAGCTCAGTCGGGCGACGTCGACGTCGACGAGGGCGACACCGCCGAATCGTTCGAGCTGCCTGGCGCCGACCTCTCCGGCGAGGAGCTGTCGGTGCGTGTGGTCCCCAAGCAGGACGACGAGTTCACCTGCACCAGCTGCTTCCTCGTCTACCACCGCAACCGGCTGGCCGAGCAGAACGGTTCGCAGCTGATCTGCGTCGACTGCGCCTGACGCGCAGCGCACGACCCCTCACAGGCGCCGCACGGACACTCAGTCCCGTGCGGCGTCTGTCATGTTCAGGGCTTCGAGGATCTTCTCCGGATGCCGTGTCGACACGAGCCAGTAGGGGGTCTGGTCGTCGGGGTCGTCGAGAACGAGCAGCACCATCGACTTGATCCACGAACGGTGCATCAGAAAC
>JASLJL010000479.1 GCA_030152405.1 Gordonia sp. (in: high G+C Gram-positive bacteria)
CCGCCGGACCCGACGCCCACTGATTGGGCCGACCTGGCGGCCCTGGTCGGCCCGGGCGGGGTGGTGGCATTCGGTTCACCGACCGGTATCGCTCCCCCACCGGGTTGGTCGGTCGCGTTCGAGGGTGCAGGCGCCCAGTACGTCGGCGACCGCGTCGAGCCCGCGCGTGACGATCGCAGCGTCGTGTTGTCGGCCTCAGACGTCCCGGAGATCCTCGATCTGATCGGGCGGACGGAACCGGGGCCGTTCCTTGCCCGCACAGTGGAACTCGGCACGTATCTGGGCATCCGGCAGCACGGAGCGCTGGTCGCCATGGCCGGGGAACGACTCCGGCTCCCGGGATGGACGGAGATCAGCGCGGTGTGCACCGATCCCGCGGTCCGCGGGCAGGGCCTGGCGTCCGCTCTCGTCCGGCACGTGGCGGCGAACATCATCGCGTCCGGGTCCACGCCATTCCTCCATGTGGCGGCCGAGAATCACACCGCGCGGAAGCTGTACGAGGGGCTCGGCTTCACGCTGCGCGCCGAGGTGGTGTTCACCGCTCTCGCCGCACCGAGTTCCTGACCGCCGACAGACGAGGAGCCCGGCACGTCCGATGGGGACGTGCCGGGCTCCTTTGTGATGTCTGAGGTCGGTCAGCCGCCGAACTTGATGTTCAGGCCGACGCCCACGATCAGGATGACCCACACCAGACCGATGAAGACGGTCAGGCGGTCCAGGTTCTTCTCCACGACCGACGAGCCGGAGAGGCTCGACTGCACGCCGCCGCCGAAGAGGGACGACAGGCCGCCGCCCTTGGCACGGTGCAGGAGCACGAGCACGATCAGCAGGAGGCTGGTGATGACCAGGCCGATGTTGAGCGCGAGAGTCACGAGTCGTCTGTCCTGTCAGTGGAGGAAAAGTAGTGTGGCAGACCGTCCCCTGCAACGCGGGGACGACCTGCCACAGTCTACGTGATGGGTGGCGCGATCAGAGAAGCGGCCCGCCCGCGGCGATCGCCGACAGCTGAGCGAATTCGTCAGCCTTGAGCGAGGCCCCGCCGACGAGCGCACCGTCGACGTCTGCCTTGCCGACGATGTCGCCGACGTTCTTAGCGTTGACGCTGCCGCCGTACAGAACGCGGACGCTGTCCGCGGTGGCCTGGTCGGCGAGCTCGGCGAGTGCACCGCGCACGGCGGCGCACACCTCCTGAGCGTCGTCGGCACTGGCCACGCGGCCGGTGCCGATGGCCCACACCGGTTCGTAGGCGACGACGACCTTGGCGATGTCGGCGGCCGACAACCCGGCGAGCGAGGCCTTGATCTGCTCGACGTTGTACGCGACGTGGTCGCCCGCTTCACGGACGTCCAGGCCCTCGCCGATGCAGACGATCGGCGTCAGACCGTGGCGGAGTGCCGCCTTGGTCTTGGCCAGCACGGTCTCGTTCGACTCGCCGTGCAGCGTCCGTCGCTCAGAGTGACCGACCACGGCGTAGGTGCAGCCCAGCTTCGCCAGGAAGGCTCCGCTGATCTCGCCGGTGTACGCGCCCGAATCGTGCTCGGAGACGTCCTGCGCACCGTAGGTGAGCAGGAGCTTGTCGCCGTCGACGATCGTCTGGACACTGCGAATGTCCGTGAACGGCGGGATCACCGTCACGTCGACCTTCTCGAAGTACTTCTCCGGCAGCGCGAAGGCGATCTTCTGCACCAGGGCGATGCCCTCGAGGTGATTCAGATTGCACTTCCAGTTGCCTGCGATGAGCGGCTTGCGTGCCATGTGTCAGACCTCCAGAACGGAGAGGCCCGGGAGTTCCTTGCCCTCCAGGTACTCCAGCGACGCGCCGCCGCCGGTCGAGATGTGCGAGAACGCCTCATCGGCCAATCCGAGCGCACGAACGGCGGCAGCCGAGTCGCCGCCGCCCACGACGCTGAACGCGCCGTTCGCGGTGGCCTGAGCGATCGCCTCGGCCACACCCCGAGTGCCGGCTGCGAACTTCTCGAACTCGAAGACGCCCGACGGCCCGTTCCAGAACACCGTCTTGGCGCCAGTCAGGACAGCCGCGAAACGCTCGACGGTGCCCGGTCCGATGTCGAGACCCATGCCCTCGGTGAACCCGTCGGCGGTCATCGCGATCGACGTCTCCGCATCCGGGGCGAACTTGTCCGCCACGACGATGTCGTGCGGCAGGTGGATCACGTCGCCGAAACGCTCGAGCAGGTCCTTGCAGGTGTCGATCATGTCGGCCTGCAGGAGCGAATCGCCCACCGGGCTGCCCTGCGCCTTGATGAACGTGAACGCCATGCCGCCGCCGATCACCAGGGTGTCGACCTTGGGGGCCAGCGCTTCGATCACGGCCAGCTTGTCCGACACCTTCGAACCGCCGAGGACCACCGCGTACGGGTGCTCCACGTCGCCGGTGATCTTCGCCAGGACGTCGACCTCGGTGGCGACCAGGTCGCCCGCATATGCCGGGAGCACCTTCGCGACGTCGTACACCGACGCCTGCTTGCGGTGGACCACACCGAAACCGTCGGAGACGAACGCACCGTCGTCGCCGACCAGTTCCACGAGTGCCGCGGCGAGCTGAGCCCGCTCGGCGTCGTCCTTGCTGGTCTCACGGGGATCGAAGCGGATGTTCTCCAGGAGGAGCACGTCACCGTCGGTCAGTCCCTCAGCGCGCGCGAGGGCGTCACTGCCCACGACGTCGCCCGCGAGCTGGACGTTGCGGCCCAGCTCTTCGGCGAGGCGTGCGGCGACGGGCGCCAGCGACAGCGCGGGGTCCGGCTCGCCCGTGGGACGACCGAGGTGCGCGGTCACGATGACCTTGGCGCCCGCCTCCACCAGCTTGCGGATGGTCGGTGCCGAGGCCACGATGCGGCCCGCATCGGTGATCTGACCGCCGTCGAGCGGCACGTTCAGATCCGAGCGGACGAGCACACCGCGTCCCTCGACGCCGTCGGCGAGGAGATCGGAGAGAGTACGCACAGCCATGCTTACAGCGACTTCCCGACCAGGCCGAGGAGGTCGACGAGGCGGTTCGAGTAGCCCCACTCGTTGTCGTACCAGGAGACGATCTTGACCTGGTCGTCGATGACCTTGGTCAGGCCGGCGTCGAAGATCGACGAGTGCGGGTCGGTGACGATGTCCGACGACACGATCGGGTCCTCGGTGTACTTCAGGATGCCCTTGAGGGGACCTTCCGCAGCCTTCTTCATGGCGGCGTTGATCTCTTCGACGGTCGCGGCCTTCTTCAGGTTCGCGGTGAGGTCGGTGGCCGAACCGGTGGGGATCGGCACACGCAGCGCGTAGCCGTCGAGCTTGCCGAGCAACTGCGGGAGCACGAGGCCGATGGCCTTGGCTGCGCCGGTGCCCGTGGGGACCACGTTGACCGCTGCGGCGCGTGCACGACGGAGGTCGCTGTGCGGGCCGTCCTGCAGGTTCTGGTCCTGGGTGTAGGCGTGGACCGTGGTCATCAGACCCTTGACGATGCCGAACTCGTCGTCGAGAACCTTGGCGATCGGGCCGAGGCAGTTGGTGGTGCACGACGCGTTCGAGATGATGTTCTGGCTGCCGTCGTACTGGTCGTCGTTGACGCCCATCACGATCGTGATGTCCTCGCCCTTGGCCGGAGCCGAGATGATGACCTTCTTGGCGCCTGCTTCGAGGTGGCCCTTGGCCTTCTCGGCGTCGGTGAAG
>JASLJL010000485.1 GCA_030152405.1 Gordonia sp. (in: high G+C Gram-positive bacteria)
CCTCACCGCTTACACAGACCATCTGACACGCCCGCTCCATCAGCTCGAAGAACCGCTTCCTGGCCTCCGGCTTGCCGGTCGCCCGCGGGGCAGCGTCAACCAGACCAGCAGCGACCAAGACTCGGCGAGCCACGGAGGGCGCCACACCGCACTCGATAGCTGCTCTGTTGATCGACCCGGTCCGGTCGAACGCCGCCACGATCCGCTCCGGGTCGGCCGGCCTACCCGGTCCACGCAGACGCCCCACCGGCTGACCGATCGCCCGCAGAATCGCATAACACCGCTGCCGCGGCACACCGAGCACCACAGCGGCTTCCTTCACCGGCACCCCGGCATCAACCAGTCGCGCTAACTGGTCGCCGAACTGAACACAGTCCTCCTGAAACGACATGATCGCCGCAACCTCTCATCTGAGAGTGTTGCGACGATCATGTGAACCCGCCCGGCCGAGTCGGGGCTCTTCTGATGTCGTCCCTACAACGTCGCGATCCAGCGGCGGGTGTGCGCCGGGTCGATGACGTCGTCGAGCTCGAACGTCGCTGCCGCACTCAGCGCGCGACCTCTCCGGTACATCTCCGCCACCAGCGAGTTGTAGAGATCGGCGCGGGTGTCGTCGTCCGGCGCGGCGGCGAGTTCCTTCGCGAAGCCGAGTCGGACGGCGCCCTCTAGACCCATCCCGCCGATCTCTCCCGTCGGCCAGGCCACGGTGAACTGCGTCGCCCGGAAGCTGCCCGCGGTCATCGCCATCGCGCCGAGGCCGTATCCCTTGCGCAGGATGAACGCACCCATCGGCACCGTCATCCGCGCACCCACTGAGAACAACCGCGAGAAGCGGCGTACGGTCGCCTGCTCCTCGGACGCCGGGCCCACCATGAATCCCGGGGTGTCGCAGAACGAGACCACCGGAAGTCCGCGGAGCTGACACAGCTCGAGGAACTCGGCCAGCTTGTCGGCGCCGTCTGCGTCGATCGCGCCGCCCAGGTGGAGGCTGTTGTTGGCGACGAACCCGAACGGGCGGCCCTCCACCCGCAGGAGACCGGTCACCATGCCGGGAGCATGATCCGCACGCAGTTCCAGCACCGACCCGACATCGGCGACGGCGACGATCGCGTCGTGCACGTCGTAGGCGCGCAGCCGGTTCTCCGGGACGGCGTGCCGCGCGTCGCGGCCATCCGGCGCGACCCAGTCGTCGACCGCCCCTTGGAAGTACCCGAGAACCTGTCGTACCAACCGGACCGCGTGCGCCTCGTCGTCGGCGACGATGTCGACGACTCCGTTCCGGCGTTGCACGTCGATCGGTCCGACCTGCTCCGGCGCGAACTCGCCGAGTCCGCCGCCCGAGATCATCGCAGGCCCGCCCATCCCGATGTTCGCGTCGGGCGTCGCGACGATCAGGTCGCACGCACCGGCGAGCGCGGCGTTGCCCGCGAAGCACCGGCCGGAGACGACGGCGATCGACGGCGCGGTGTCCCGAACCTTCGCCATCGACCGGAAGGTCGGGACGTCGAGGCCTGCGACGATGTCGTAGTCGGTGTCGCCGGGGCGCCCTCCCCCGCCTTCGGTGAAGAACACGACGGGCACGCCCCGAGTCAGAGCGACGTCGAGCATGCGATCGGTCTTCGCGTGATTGCGCCAGCCCTGCGTGCCCGCGAGGACCGTGTAGTCGTACGACATCACCACGGCCCCGGCCCGGTCACGTCCGTATCGGTCGGCGCCGATCGTGGCGACGCCGCCGACCAGACCGTCGGCCGGGGTCTGGGCGATGAGGTCGGCCTCCGAGCGGCGCGCCTTCTGCGCGGCGACCGCCAACGCGCCGTACTCGACGAAGCTCTCGTCGTCCACGAGGTCCAGGATGTTCTCCCTGGCCGTCCGCCTGCCGATCCTGCGTCGTTTCGCGACCGCGTCGCTGCGCGCGTCGTCGCCGGTCACCCGGTGTCGTTCCAGCACTTCGTCGAGGTCGGCGCGGCGCCGGTCGGGGTCGGCGTCGGCGGCGGCGACCGAATCGGCGTCGTCGTCCACCGACCGGTAGACGACGACCGGCGCCCCGGCCGACACGGTGCGGCCCACCGCGGTCTCGACGGCGGTCACCTCGACCGTCGTCGCCGCCACCACCTCGTGCTGCATCTTCATCGCTTCGAGGACGGCGAGCGGTGTTCCGGCGGGCACCACGTCACCGACGGCGGCGATGTCGACGACGGCGCCGGTCAGGGGCGCGAACGCGGCGTGCTCGTCCTCGGCGAGCCCGAGCCGGGCCTCCGCATCGCCCGGTGTCTGCGTCACGTCGTCCGGATCCGGGGCGAGGGACCCGATCCGGCGGTCGAGATACTCGGTGTCGACGGGACCGCTCAGGAACTCCTCGTCGGTGAGCACGGCCCGCAACACGTCGATCGTCGTGCCGGGACCGTCGACGACGAAGTCCGCCAGCGCACGTTCGGCCTTGCCGAACGCCGCCGTGAACGACGGGGCGCGGACGATCACCTTCGCGAGCAGCGAGTCGTAGCGCGTCGAGGTCTCCAGCCCGGGCCGCCCGAACGTGTCGACGCGGACGCCTGGTCCGAGCGGCGGACTGAACACTCTCAGGACTCCCCCGGTCGGGGTGGCCACGCCGTCCGACGTCAGCGTCTCGAGGTTCACCCGCGCCTGAACAGCGACGCCTGCGGCCGATGCCGGGGATCCGACGGCGACACCCTCGCGGTCGACGAGGATCCCGTCGGGCAGCCCGCAGTCGGCGAGGCGTCCCCCGTCGGCGACGGTCAGTCCCGCGGCGACGAGATCGGTTCCCGTCACCTCCTCGGTCACCGTGTGCTCGACCTGGATGCGCGGATTCACCTCGAGAAACACCGCCCGATCGCCCGCGACGAGGAACTCGACCGTGGCGAGCCCCGTGTAGCCTGCCGACGCGCACAGTCGTGCCGCATCGGTGTGCAGTCGCCGCCGCAGCTCGTCCGAGAGTCCGGGTGCCGGCGCCATCTCGATGAGCTTCTGTCGGCGGCGCTGCACACTGCAGTCGCGATCGCCGAGGACGAGCGCGGCGTGACCGTCACCGATCACCTGCACCTCGACGTGACGCGCACCGGTGAGAAGTTCCTCGGCGAAGACCCGCCCGTCCCCGAAACCAGACTCGGCTTCGCCGACGGCGGCCCGAAACGCGCTCGCCACGTCGTCGCCCGCCCGCACGGCTCGCATCCCTCGCCCGCCACCGCCCGCGAGCGCTTTGAGCATCACGTCCCGGCCCGCCGCGAATCGCTCGACGCCGGCGAGGTCGGCGGCGCCGTCGGTCCCGGCGAGGACGTCCAGCCCCACAGCGGCCGCGGCGGCGCGAGCCTCCTGCTTGTCGCCGAACCGTCTCAGCACGTCGGGTGTGGGACCGACGAAGGTGATCGCGGAGTCGGCGCACGCACTCGCGAAGTCCGGGTTCTCGGCGAGGAAGCCGTAACCGGGGTGAATGGTGTCCGATCCGGTGGTGGCGGCGGCGTCGAGTATCGCCGTCACGTCGAGGTAGGCAGCCGGTCCTTCGCCCGGCAGAGCCACCGCCTCGTCGGCGGCGCTGACGTGCGGGGTGACCGCGTCGTCGCGGGCGTAGACGGCCACCGTGT
>JASLJL010000119.1 GCA_030152405.1 Gordonia sp. (in: high G+C Gram-positive bacteria)
GACGATTTCAGCGACGACGTCTTCAGGCATGGACCGATCCTACGTCGCGGAGGCGCACGATTAACACAGTGGGTTCACGACGTGAAACAATGGCCGACGCACGTGATCGCACGAAGAAGGAGGTCCGTCATGGGTAAGCGCGGACGTAAGAAGCGCAGCCGTAAGAAGAACGCTGCCAACCACGGCAAGCGTCCCAACGCCTGAGCGAGCAGCTCACGCGTGGTAACGCGGAAACGGCCCGGTCCTCATCGAGGACCGGGCCGTTCGTTGTCGTGGGGTCGCCGCTCAGGGCGCGCGTCGGATCGTCACCGATCGACGGATCTCCACCCGAAGCCGCTCACGCAGACCTTCGGGCGCCGCGTCGCCGCCGCACTTGCGGCTGATCAGAGCCTTCAACTGAGCCTGGATGCCGTAATGCTCCAGGCACGACGGGCACCCGTCCAGATGTCCCTGCAGTCGCGTGCGCGCGCCCGCGTCGCACTCGTTGTCGAGCAGCAGCCAGATGTCGGCGACGACCGCCGAGCAGTCGAGCGCCTCGAACTGCACGTCCTTCTCGGGTACGCCGGCGCTCATCGGACGACCTCATCCGTGCGTCCGATGCCGCGCTCGTGCGCGACGTCGGCGAGGAGGTCGCGCAACTGGCGTCGACCGCGGTGCAGACGGGACATCACCGTTCCGATGGGAGTGTCCATGATCTCGGCGATCTCCTTGTAGGGCAGGCCTTCGACGTCCGCGTAGTACACGGCCATCCGGAAGTCCTCGGGCAGTTGGGCGAGGGCGTCTTTGATCTCCTGATCGGGCAGCGCGTCGAGCGCCTCGATCTCGGCCGATCGCAGACCCGTGGAGGTGTGCTCGGCCGTGGCGGCGAGCTGCCAGTCGGTGATCTCGTCCGTCGGGTACTGCGCGGGCTGGCGCTGCTTCTTCCGGTACGAGTTGATGTAGGTGTTGGTGAGGATGCGGTACATCCACGCCTTCAGATTGGTTCCCTCGCGAAACGACGCGAACGCGGAGAACGCCTTGACGTACGTCTCCTGCACGAGGTCCTCGGCGTCGGCCGGGTTACGCGTCATCCGCAACGCTCCACCGTAGAGCTGATCGAGGAGCGGGAGCGCGTCGCGCTCGAACCGTTCAGACAGCTCGGCCTGAGTCTCGACGTGCTCATCAGCCTCGGGAGGGACGGGAGCGTCCGACGCGGTGCTCTCTTCAGACACAGTGTTCCCTTCACTGGACGCTTGTTCGGAAGAGTCTACCGGCCACGCGATCAACATCTTCGGTTCCAGGGCTGTCGCGGTCGCTACGCTCACGGCGTCCCTCACCTCCTGATCTTCTCCGTCGTGTTTCGACGGTTGCGGCATGTGTAACGCCGCGCCGGTCCGTCTTGTTCCGTGCCAGCATGGAGACATGTGCGGACGGTATGCAGTCACGACGGATCCGGCGAAGTTGGCGGCCGAGCTCGACGCGCGGAACGAGGTGATCTCCCGTTCCCCGAACGACGACGAGGGAACCGCCGACGGTCTGCCCGGGGTCAACTACAACGTCGCCCCGACCACCACGGTGATGACGGTCGTCGACCGCCACGAACACGGGTCCCCCGACGACGATCCGGCTCGACGCGTCCGGGCGATGCGGTGGGGTCTGGTTCCGTCGTGGACGAAGGAGCTCGGGAAAGGGCCGCTGCTGTTCAACGCGCGCGCGGAGTCGCTGGCCGAGAAGCCCGCGTTCCGGACCTCGCTGAAAGGCAAACGCTGCCTGGTGCCGATGGACGGCTGGTACGAGTGGAAGCCGGGTCCGGCCGGCCCCAACGGGAAGCCGACGAAGATTCCCTACTTCATGTCGCCCGACGACGGCACCCGGCTCTTCATGGGCGGGTTGTGGGCGGCGTGGCGCCCGGCCGAGGCCCGTGCGGCCGGCGACGACTCCGCGTGGGTGTCGAGCACCACCATCATCACCACCGACGCCGTCGGGCACTTGACCGACATCCATCACCGGATGCCGCTGATCATGCCGTTCGAGTGCTGGGACGCGTGGCTCGATCCGGACTCGCCCGCCGATCCCGCACTGCTCGCTCCGCCCGCCGCGGAACTCGTCGAACGGATCATCGCCAGGGAGGTCTCTCCCCTGGTCAATCGGGTGTCGAACAACGGTCCCGAATTGCTGGAGGCCGCACACAGCGTGGGATGATGGGCGTCATGAGTCAGACGCGCCCCGGGTTCGGACAGAAGATCGGCTACCTGCTCGGTCGTCCGCTTCCGGAGTCGATGCGCGACTGGGTGCGCGAGGATCTCACCGGCCCCGGGCACGTGCGGCGATACATCGTCCGCGGGCTCATCCCGATCCTGCCGCTGCTCGTCGGGTTCTGGTTCATTCCCGGCGCGCTGTTCATCCGCGGCGGCATGATGCTGCTGATCCTCATCCCGTTCGTGTACTTCCAGATCGCGTTGATCCGGGTCTACCGACGTCACCTGTTGGTCAACAACGGCCTCGACGCGTCCCTCGTCGACGCCGTGCAGATCCAGCGGGCGGATGCCGTCGCCGACGACTACCGGCAGCGTCACCGCCGCTGACGACGGACTGTCCCGAGTCGGCTCGCCAGGCGAGCCGGTGGGTCAGGCGTACGTG
>JASLJL010000071.1 GCA_030152405.1 Gordonia sp. (in: high G+C Gram-positive bacteria)
GAGAGTTCGTCGTCGAGGGCGCCGACGTCGTCGGGGTCGGTGAAGACCGGTCCGGTCAGGGCGAACGACCACGCCATCTGAAGAACCGTGGTGGCCATGCGGTGAGCGTCGCCGTCGCGGATCTCGCCCGCGGCCTGCCCCGAGGTCAGCAGTTGCTCGATGGTGTCGAGCTGACTCCGCGAGGTTCGGCCGGTGCGGTGCAGCAGATACGGCGTGAGGAACTCGGGATCGAGTTCGATGATGCGCTGCAGCAGCGGGTGTCGCCGCGCCTCGCTGACCAGATGCACCAGGGTGACGATCATCGACGCACGCGAGCCGAGATCCGCGGTGGCGGGCGTCGTCGCGGCGATGCGAGTGAACTCTCGCGTCGTGACCTGGGCGGCGAGGGACTCGACGTTGGGGAAGCGGCGATACAGCGTGGCCCGGGAGACGTCGGCGGTACGCGCGACGTCGGCCATCGTGGTCCGCCTGATGCCGATCGTCGACATCAGTTTGGCGGCGGCGTCGAGGATCACGTCCTCGCTGATCGCGTTCGACGCGGTTCTCCCCTCGACTCCGCTCGGGGTGCGGGAGGCGCCCGGTTCGTTGAATCGCTGCGACATCATGTGTATAACTGTATCACCAACGCTGAACGGAAGGCCGACCATGACCACGAGTGAGACCGCCGTCGACGTCGTCGACTTCACCCCGGGCCGCTGGGGCAACCCGAACGACCCGATGCATCTCTCCGACTCGGTCATCGGCGCGCTGACCATGCTCGGCATCACCGAGCCCGCACCCGCGCCCGTCGAGCTCGCGATCCCCGCATCGCGGTTGGACGCAGCTGCGCTCGATGCGCTCGCCGCGACCGGCGCGGAGGTCACCACCGACGACGCCGTGCGCGCTGCACGCCTCCGCGGCTTCTCGACCCCCGACCTCCTCAAGTTCCGAGCGGGCGACGCGGGCGACGCGCCCGACGCCGTCGTCGCGCCCACCACGGCGGAGCAGGTGGCGGCCGTGCTCGCCGTGTGCGACGACGCGGGCATCGGCCTGAGCCCGTTCGCAGGCGGCACCACCGTCACCGGTGGACTCGTCCCCGACCGCGCGCGTCCGATCGTCAGCCTCGACCTGCGTCGTCTCACCGGACTGATCGCGCTCGACGAGGTGTCGCAGATCGCGACCTTCGCCGCGGGCACCCGTCTGCCGGACGCCGAACGCCTTCTCGGCGAGCGCGGCTTCGAACTCGGCCACTTCCCGCAGTCGTACGAGGGGGCCACCGTCGGCGGGTGCGCCGTGACCCGGTCGGCGGGGCAGTCGTCCATCGGCTACGGGCGGTTCGACGAGATGGTCGTCGGCCTGACCCTCGCCACGCCGGTAGGCGCGGCCGAGATCGGCACCGCGCCGAAATCGGCCGCCGGACCCGACCTTCGCCAACTCGTGCTCGGCAGCGAAGGGGCGTTCGGCGTGGTCACCGAGGTTCGCGTGCATGTGCATCCGGTGCCCACCGTCCGCCGCTTCTACGGCTGGCACTTCCCCGACTTCGCCGCAGGCGCCGCCGCCATGCGAGCGCTCGCGCAGTCGAACGTCAAGCCCACGGTCCTGCGCCTCTCCGATGAGGCCGAGACGGGACTCAATCTCGCCAACCCGTCGGCCGCAGGCTCGACGAGCGGCCCGGTGGGCGGCTGCCTGATGATCGTCGGTTTCGAAGGCGACGAGGCCGACGTCGAGTGCCGCGACGCGTACGTGACCGCACGCCTGACCGAGCTCGGCGCGACCCCGCTCGGGACCGAGCCGGGCGAGCACTGGCGTGAGGGCCGTTTCCGCGGTCCCTACCTGCGCGATCCGCTGCTCGACGCGGGCGCCCTCGTGGAGACCCTTGAGACGGTGACCTTCTGGTCGAACATCGACAAGCTGAAGGCGGACGTCACTGCGGCCGTCACCGGTGCGTTGGGCGAGCAGGGGACCCCGGCCGTCGTCATGTGCCACATCTCGCACGTCTACCCGACCGGCGCGTCGCTGTACTTCACCGTCATCTCGAACGCGCTCGCCGATCCGCTCGCCCAGTGGGGCGAGGCGAAGGCCGCCGCCAACGCAGCGATCCGCGCGGCGGGCGCGTCCATCACGCATCACCACGCGGTCGGAACCGACCATCGTGGGACGTACCTCGAGGAGATCGGCGACGTCCAGTTGGCCGCTCTGCGCGCGGTGAAATCCGCACTCGACCCCAACGGCGTCCTCAACCCTGGCATCCTTCTGCCGTGACCAGTGCCGATACCCCGCGCATCATCGCGGTCGTGAACCCGATCTCGGGCGGTGGGGCCTCCAAGCAGCAGTGGCCCGCGGTGGCCGCAGCACTCGCCCGGCTCGGCGTCACCGACGTCGAGGTGATCGAGTCGGAGTCGTCCGAGCACGCCACGCGGGTCGCCGCCGCTGCGGCGCGCACGGGGGCGCTCACCGTGGCGGTCGGCGGCGACGGCCACGTGCGGGACGTGGCCGAAGGCGTCCTGACCGTCGACGGCGCCCGGATGGGCATCGCGGCCGCCGGGCGCGGCAACGATCTCGTCCGGCACCTCGGCCTGCCGCTCGAACCCGAGGCCATCGCAGGCGTGCTGGCAGGCGGCCGTGTCCGGCGGATGGACGTCCTGTCCATCACTGAACGCGACGGCTCCACGTCCACGGCCGTGGGCAACGTGTACGCGGGCCTCGACTCGGTGGCCACCGAGCTGATCAACCGACTGCGGTGGATGGGGCGCGTCTCCTACCGCGTCGCGCCGGTCATCACGGCGTTGCGGTGGAAACCGTTCCGCGCGACGCTCACCATCGACGGCGAGCGGTACGAATCGTCCGCGCACATGGTCGTCATCGCCAACTCGGGCGACTACGGCCACGGTCTCCGCATGGTGCCGACCGCGTCCGTCGACAGCGGCGAGATCCAGGTGATGCTGATCCGCGGCGATCGGTCGAAGTACCGGCTCGCGAGCCTGATGAAACAGGCGAAGACCGGCTCCCATGTCGATCGCGCCGAGATCGAGTTCCGATCCGGGACCACCGTCACGTTCGACGCCGACCGCGGGCTCCCCGTCCACGCCGACGGCGACCTCGTCGCCGAGTTCCCGGTGACCGTCACCGTCCGCCCCGGGGCGCTGCCGGTCGTGGTGTAGCGCCGGGGTCAGACGGTCAGCACCACCTTGCCGCCCGCGCGACCCGAGGACACCAGATCGAGCGCGGTGACGGCCTGATCGAGCGGGAAGGTCTGAGCGACCGGAACATCGAGCTCGTCGGCCGCGACCATCGCGATCAGGGCGGGCCGGGCCGCATCGCGGAACGCGGTGCTTTCCGGGTCCATCCCGGCCACCGCGACGAAGCCGTGAGCGTCGGCGGCCTGCTTGTTCGCCGCGGTGATGATGCGCGCCCGATCGGCGACGAGCGCCAACGACGTCGCGGTCGCGTCGTCGTCGCCCGAGAGATCGAGGGCGGCTGCGAACGTCCGGCCCGCCAGCCGATCGAGCAGGCCCGGGCCGTAGGGAACCGCGACACCGCCGAACCGGGTCACGGCGTGGAGGCGCGACGGTCCGGCCGTCCCGACCACCTGGACACCGGCGCGTCGCGCGAGTTGCAGGAGCGTCGCGCCGACCGCGCCCGACGCCCCGTGCACCAGGATCGTGTCGCCGTCCGACGCCCCGCTGCGATGCAGCATGTCGGCGGCGGTCGTGCCGGCGAGCAGCAGTCCGGCGGCTGTGACGTCATCCACCTCGCCCGGCAAGGCGAACGCCTTCTCGGCCGGGAAGGTCAGCTCCGTCGCGTAGCCGCCGTGCACGCGGAAGGCGACGACGCGGTCGCCCGGCGCGAACCTGTCAGTCACGTCGCGGCCCACGTCCGTGACCACGCCCGCGATCTCGTAACCGACCGGCGCCGGGTAGGCCGTCGCGCGCCGGGTGTGCTTGAGATCGGCGGGATTGACCCCCGCCGCCCTGACCTCGACTCGCACCTCGTCCGGACCCGGCATCGCTGCCTCGACCTGCACGAACTCGAAATCGGCTAGTCCATCGGGACCGTTGCACTGCCATCGTCGACCCGTCATGTGCTCCGAGGGTAGACCGCCCGTTATTGTGACCTGCATGACAAGCAATGTTGACGCCACGAACCCCGATCTCGTGACCGTGGACGTCCCGACGCACTGGTACAACCTGGCTGCCGAGCTCGACGAGCCCATCCCGCCGCACCTGCACCCCGGGACCAAGGAGCCGGTGGGCCCCGAGGACCTCGCTGCTCTGTTCCCCGCCGGCCTCATCGCGCAGGAGGTGTCGACGGAGCCGTACATCGAGATCCCCGAACCCGTTCGGGAGATCTACAAGATGTGGCGGCCGTCGCCGCTGTTCCGCGCTCGCAAGTTCGAGGAGGCGTTGAACACCAAGGCGCGCATCTACGTGAAGTACGAGGGCGTCAGCCCGGTCGGCAGTCACAAGACGAACTCCGCCGTCGCGCAGGCGTACTACAACAGCATCGACGGCGTGAAGAAGCTGACCACCGAGACCGGTGCGGGGCAGTGGGGCAGCGCGCTGTCGTTCGCGGGCGCCCAGTTCGGCATCGACGTCGAGGTGTGGCAGGTTCGCGCGTCGTACGACTCCAAGCCGTACCGCGGCTTCCTCATCCGGACCTACGGCGGCACGCTGCATCCGAGCCCGTCCGACCTGACCGAGGCCGGCCGCGCGATGCTCGAGAAGGATCCGAACACCACCGGCAGTCTCGGGATGGCGGTGTCGGAGGCCGTCGAGGTGGCCGCCCAGAACGACGACACCCGCTACGCCCTCGGCAGCGTCCTGAACCACGTCGTGCTGCACCAGAGCGTCATCGGCCAGGAAGCCGTCGACCAGCTGTACGCCGTGGAGCCCGGCGGAGCGGACGTCGTGTTCGGTTGTGCCGGTGGCGGTTCGAACCTCGCCGGACTGTCGTTCCCGTTCCTGCGGGAGAAGATCCACGGCCGCTCGAATCCCCGTATCGTCGCCGCCGAGCCGTCGGCGTGCCCGTCGATCACGCAGGGCGAGTACCGCTACGACCACGGCGACGTCGCCGGTCTCACCCCGCTGCTGAAGATGCACACCCTCGGCATGGACTTCGTTCCGGACCCCATCCACGCGGGCGGCCTCCGCTACCACGGAATGGCACCCGCGCTGAGCCACACGGTGGAGCTCGGTCTGGTCGAGGGCACCGCGATCGATCAGCACGACGCGTTCAGCGCGGGTGTGCAATTCGCGCGGACCCAGGGCATCGTCCCCGCCCCGGAGTCGACGCACGCCATCGCCGCCTGTGCGGCCCATGTCGCGAACAGCGACAAGGAGGAAGTCGTCGTGATCGGCCTCTCCGGCCACGGCCAGCTCGATCTCCCTGCCTACGCCGACT
>JASLJL010000100.1 GCA_030152405.1 Gordonia sp. (in: high G+C Gram-positive bacteria)
CAGTGAACCGGCTGCGCGCAGCTCGACGGTGCCGCGACGAGTGAGCACCAGACCGCCGGACGCGTCGGTCGGTAGCCGCGCGGAACACCGTTCCCCGCCGTCACCTGCCGGTACGCGGCGACGCCGTCGGTCGGCCTGCGCATCAAGGTGGGATCGGTCAGCACGTCGACGGTGTAGAGGCCGAAGCGCGACGCGAAGTTGCCCCACTCATAGTTGTCGGTGAGGGTCCAGTAGTTGAAGCCGATGACGGGCATCCCGTCGTCGTGGGCGCGCTGGATCCAGTACGTCAGGTCCTTCAGGTGATCCGACCTGCGGTACCCGTCGGCTCGTGGCGCTCCGTCCTTGGTCACCATGCCGGCCTCGACGACGTACAGCGGCTTGGTCGGGTACCTGCGATGCAGGTCGCGGAGCGCGTAGTAGATCCCGTCGGCGGCCATCGACGCGTCCCACATCCGGTCGACGGCCACATTCGCGACCGAGAGGTCGGTCGGCGTCACGGAGTAGTAATAGTCGAAGCCGACGAAGTCGATCTTGTCGGCCATGCGGTCGAGGATCTGCGCGTCGATGACCGGCTCCGCTGTGGGGATGTAGGCGATGTTCGACGAGACCTTCGCCGCCGGGTCCTTCGAGTGGATGTAGTCGTAGATCGAGCGGTGCACCCGCACGATGCGATCAGTCATCACCGGGACGTCGCCGATCGAGATGCCGCCGTGCTGCACCTCTTTCAGCAGGTAGGCGGCGGGTTCGTTGACGCTGATCCACAGTGGGTGAAACTTGGCGTACCGGTCGACGATCATCCGGTTGTGCTGCAGCCACCGCGACGTGACGCCGGACCAGGCCCAACCTCCGCGGTCGGCGACCCATCCCGGGTACACCCAGTGATCGAGGGTGATCATCGGCCGCATCCCGGCTGCGACGATCGACGAGACCAGATCGTCGTAGTAGGCGAGCTCGGTCTGATCCACTCTCCCTGGCTTCGGTTCGACGCGTGCCCACTCGATGCCGATTCGGTAGACCTTCACGCCGAGGCCTTTGGCGAGGGCGATGTCGGCCTTGTACCGGTGCCGGAAATCGATCGAGTCGCCGATCTTGTCGGTCGTCTTCCCCTGGGCGATGTAGCGCGTCCAGTTGCTCGACGGCGAATGGCCTTCGGCCTGGAACCCGGACGATGCGACGCCCCACAGGAAGTCGGCGGGCAACGGTCCCACCCGGGTCGCGGCCTGTGCGGGGACGAGGGGCGCGGCGACGAGCGCGACCGCGGTGATCAGGGCGATGACGTGCCTTCTCATGCGGCCAGTATGTCGCTCTCGTCCCGTCCGTTCAGGCGATTCGGACGACACGGGCCGTGCGCTCCGTGAAAACACCACCGCTGCGGGGCGGCACGCCGTTATGGAGCAGTGCTTGTGCCGTGCGGTGGCGGTTTCACGAGACGGGGGATTACTCGGGCGGCGGCGGTGGTTTCGGAGCGCCCGCGGGCGGCGGGATCTTCGCGAAAGTGCGACCCGCCGAGGGGGCCGGGCCGGCGTCGGTGGTCGCCCCGGCCACGGGTTCGCGTCCGGGCGCGGGATCCCAGTGCGTCTCGACGAGCTTCTTCTGGACCAGGATCGCGAGGCCGAGGACGACGGCGCCGATCACGAGCATCACGATCACGCCGGGCACGCCCTCCAGCTTGGCGGCGTTGCCGAGCAGGATTCCGTACCACCCGAAGTCGGTGTCGCCGAACGTCGTGTTCTCGTCGCCGAAGTTGCCGAGCACTCCCAGCAGCAGTGCGGGCAAGAAGGTGATCAGCAGGCCGTTGGCGAACGCGCCGGCGATCGCACCGCGTCGTCCGCCCGTCGCGTTCCCGTAGACGCCCGCGGCGCCGCCGGTGAAGAAGTGCGGAACGAGGCCGGGGAGCACCAGGGCCCAGCCGAACGTCGGACCGAGCCACGTCGTCAAGACGGCGAGACCGACCAGACCTGCCACGAAACTGGAGATGAATCCGATCAGGACGGCGTTCTGTGCGTACGGGAAGACGATCGGGGCGTCGAGTGCGGGGATCGCTCCGGGGACCACCCGTTCGGCGATGCCCTGGAATGCCGGGACGAGTTCGCCGAGGATGGTCCGCACACCGAACAGGATGACGGCGACGGCCACGCCGAAACTGAGTCCCTGGGTGACGCCGTTCATGAGGAAGTTGCCCATGCCGGTGGCCGCGCCGGAACCGTCGTCGGCCGCGTAGGCGAGATAGGCCTCCGCCGAACCCGCCCGTCCCACGTAGACGAGCGAGACGACCAGGTACATCAGCACCATCGAGAGCGCGGTCGCGACCATCGAGTCGCGCAGGAACCGCAGGGACTCGGGCAGTTTCAGATCCTCCGTCGACCGGCTCTTCTTGCCGCCCGCGTACCGTCCGACCACTCCCGACACCACGTATCCGAGCGTCCCGAAGTGTCCGATCGCGATCGAGTCGTCGCCGGTCACCCGCCTCGTCCACGGTTGGGAGATCGCGGGTAGCGACACCATCACCACGCCGAGCAGCACACCGCCGACGATGACGACGGTGACCGCGTTCAACCCGCTGGTCGCCAAGACGATCGTCAGCAGCGTCGCCATGAAGAGCGTGTGATGTCCGGTGAGGAACACGTAGCGAAGCGGAGTGAACCGCGCGAGGACCAGGCTGATCACGAAGCCGAGGATCATCAGCCAGGCCACCTGGGCGCCGTACTTGTTCTGGGCGATGCCGACGATCGCTTCGTTGGTCGGGACCACGCCGTGTGCTCCGGTGGAGCCCTGCAGCATCACGCCGAGGGGCTCGAGCGAGGCCACCACCAGGGTGGCACCCGCGCCGATCAGCAGGAAGCCGAGCGTCGCCTTCAGTGCGCCGCCGATCACCTGGCCGACGGATTTGCGGAGGGCGATCAGTCCGACGGCCGTGATGATTCCGATCAGATACGCGGGTACCGCGAGTATCTCGTTGACGATGAATTCGGCGACGGTGACGAGCCAGTCCATGGGTCCTCGTTTCAGACGTCGTAGTTGGCGCGGAGAGCCGCGTCGATCTCGGTGGTGCTGGTGAAGTTGGCGATCACCGTGACGGGGACGCCGACGTCGCCGAGTGTTCGTGCGATCTCGCCGGACGTCAGGATCAGGTCGGCCTCCTTGGCCTTGCCTTTCGCCGAGATCGTGTCGGTCGCTTCGACGGTGATGTACTGCGACCAGCCCCACGTCGCCAGCACCTGTTCGAGGGTGTTCTTGAGGAACAGGCTGGTCCCGAGGCCGTTTCCACAGACCGTCAGGATCTTGTTCGTCGTCTTGCGTTGTTCGTGATCGGGTTCGGGGGCCTTGGCTCCCCCGAGGATCTCCATGACAATCTCGGGTGTCGGTGCGGACTCGAGGGCGTCGCGACGGGTCTGGTCGCCGATCACCTTGGCCAGTTCGGCCATCGCCGAGGTATGGGCGGTCGCGTCGGTCGCGGCGAGCGCGACGACGAGGTCGACCGGGTCGTTGGACGGGTGCCCGAAGTCGACCGGCCGAGCGAGTCGGACCCAGGACATTCCGGTGCGGTGGACGGCGGGCGACGGCCGGGCGTGAGCGAACGCGAAGCCGGGGGCGATGACGATGTACGGCCCCTTCTCGACGACGCTGTCGATCATCTCGGCGGTGTACACGTCGGTCGCGACACCTGTCGACGTGAGCAGGCCGCCCGCGACGGACACCGCCTCCTTCCAGTCGTCGACGTGGACATCGAGCGCGATCGCATCCGCGGTCAGGAGATCGGTCAGTGCAGTCACACCTCGGACGGTAGTCGGTCGTTCGGACCAATCGCATCGAAAGCGAGATCAGCACGCCCCGGGCTTGACCTTCACACCGTGTCAACGTCTTTCGTGGACAGTGAAGGAGGTGGTCACCATGACCAGTCAGCTCGTCCGCGCACTCGCCGACGACCGTGCACCCGTCCGTCTGCGCGCCGCGATGGCGGCGGGAACGGATCCCGACGTCGATCTGCTCACCACGATCATCGACAGGTGCCGTGCGGAACCGGACTTCTTCGTCCGGGACATGCTGACCTGGGCGCTCACGCGGCTGCCGACATCGGTGACGCTGCCCGCTCTGGTCGGCGAGTTGGAGTCGCCGATCGCTCAGGCCAGAAGCCAGGCGCTGCACTCGCTGTCGAAGATCGGCGACGCCTCGGTGTGGCCGTCGATCACCGCGGAACTGCTCGTCGACGACGACGTCGACGTGGCTCGCGCGGCCTGGCGGGCCGCCGTGATTCTCGTTCCCGCCGACGATCGGGGCGCGCTGGCTGAGATACTGGCGACGCAGTTCGGTCGAGGCGACACCTCGGTGCACCGCAGCCTGAGTCGGGCGTTCGTCGAGCTCGGGGCCGCGGCGGAACCGGTGGTGTCGGCGGCTCGACGGTCGGCGGATCCCGTCGTCCGCGGGCACGCCGTCGCGACCGAGCAACTGATGGACGACCCGGAGTCGGCGTTCGGTTTCGACGTCGACTCCGCCAAGCGGATCGCCGCCCTCGGGGCGGCAGCCGACAGCCTGTGAGGTGACGATGCGGATCGGGGAGGTGGCGCGGCGTTCCGGCGTGAGCGCTCGGATGCTGCGTCACTACGACTCTCTCGGTCTGGCGAGTCCGAGCGGACGGTCGTCGGCCGGCTATCGCGAGTACTCGGCCGACGACATCGTCCGCATCTTTCACGTCGAGAGTCTCCGGGCCCTCGGCCTGTCACTTCGCGAGGTGGGCCAGGCGTTGGACGACCCCGACTTCCGGCCCGCAGGCCTCGTCGCCGATCTCGCGGCGCGAGCAGAAGCGCGGATCGCACGCGAACAGGAACTGTTGTCGCGCCTGCGCCAGGTGGTAGACGCCGGACCGGACGACTGGGAGCAGGTCCTCGGCGTCGTCGGGCTGCTGTCGGGCCTGGAGTCCGCGGACGCCGGCAGTCGGCAGCGCGCTGCGCTGACCGCCTCCGGGGGCGAGCTGCCGGCCGACGCGCTGGTCCAGGCGCTGCTGTCGGAGGCGGACGAGAACGTCGCCGGTGCGCTGCGGTGGGCTGCTGTTCGATCCGCCCCCGGAGTGGTGGCCCCGCTTTCTGCGGCGTTGTCTTCGCCGGATGCCGATGCGCGACGACGTGCCGTGCTGACGCTCGTCGACATCGAGACGGACGCGTCGTCCGAGGCGTTGCGAACTGTCGTGGGCGACTCCGACCCGACGGTGCGAAGCCGCGCGACGCAGGAACTGGCGGCGCGTGGCGACACCGCCGTGATCCCGTTGCTGGTCGACAGGGTGATCGACGGGGTCGCCGATGTCGCCGCGTCGGAGGCCTTGGCCGCGGTCGGCGAACCGTCGTCGGTCGTCGGTCGCCTGGCGGCAGCACTCGAGACGGCCGATGAGGCGGCTCGGCGCCGGATCGCGCAGGCGCTCGGCGAGATCGGCGGTCCGGACGCTCATGACGCCCTGCTGCGACTTGTCGACGACCCGGACCGAGGGACGGCCGTCACGGCCCGCTACCTCGTCGCCTCCCAACGATGGTGACGATTTCGGTCGTGGTGCCGGAAATCGTAGCCAACGTTCGCTAGGGCGCGAGGCCCCGCGCGATGAGGTTGATGACGTTCTCGTAGTTGTCGTCCATCGTCGCTCCCGGCGGAGTCGGCGAGGCGAGTTCCAGACTTGTCGCGCCGTGGACGCAGGACCAGACCTGCAAGGCGATCGCTGTCGGGTCGTCGTCGCGGATGATGCCTCCCACCTGGCCGTATCGAACGACCTCCACGAGTGCGGTGAAGGCCGCGGAGGCGACCGCGATGTCGGGGTCGCACTGTCCGCCGAACATCAGGGAGTACAGCGTCGGGTTGGCGAGGGCGAACGCGCGGTAGGCGCGGCCCGAGGCCAAGAGCCTGTCGGTGGGGTCGTTCTCGGTGGTGGAGATCGTTTGCGCGAACTCCGCGAAGCCGTCGCTGACGGCAGCGGAAAGCAGCCCGTCCTTGCCGTCGAAGTGGTTGTAGACGCCCATCGGCGCGACCCCCGCCGCGGCGGCGACGGCTCGGACCGTCAATCCGACCGGTCCCTTCTCTTCGAGGATCTCTCGCGCGGCCTCGACGAGTGACGATCTGACCTGTGCGGCTGGAGTGCGTCGACCGATCGGGGAGCGGGGCATGTGGTCCACCTTACTAGAACGATGTTCTACAAACTCTTGATCCAGATTGTAGAACGGCGTACTACTAGTTTATTACGTCGTTCTACAATGGAGGAACCGATGAGAACCAAGTGGCTCGCCCTCGCCGCGCTCTGCTTCGCCGAACTGCTGGTGATGGTCGACAACACGATCGTCAACGTCGCCCTGCCGACGATGAGTCGGGAACTGGACGCCGGCATCTCCGGTCTCCAGTGGATCGTCGACGCGTACACGCTGGTCTTCGCCGGACTACTTCTCGCGGGCGGCTATCTCGGAGACCGATTCGGGCACCGCCGGATGCTCCTGGTCGGCGTGACCGGCTTCGTGGCGGTGTCGGTCGGTGCGGCCGTCGCTGGTTCGCTCGGCGAACTGATCGCGGCACGCGCCGGTCTCGGCGTGTTCGCCGCGCTCGTGTTCCCTGCGACCCTCGCCTTGATCGTCGGCATCTTCACCGAGCCGAAACAGCGTGCCGCCGCGGTCGGAGTGTGGGCCGCGACCTCGGGCGTCGCCATCGCGATCGGTCCGGTGCTGGGCGGCTGGCTGCTCGAGCACTTCTCCTGGGCGTCGGTGTTCTGGATCAACGTTCCGTTCGGTGCGGTCGCCTTCGTCGCGGTGCTCGCCGTCATCCCGTCGCGAGGCCTCGACGACGCCGCCGCACTGCCCCGCTTCGACGCTGTCGGCGTCGTGCTGTCCATCGTCGGCCTCGGCCTGCTGACCTACTCGGTGATCGAGGGGCCGTCCGTCGGGTGGGGTTCCCTGCGAACCGTCGGCGGCCTGATCGTGGCGACCGCGGTTCTCGGGGTCTTCGTCGTGCATCAGCGTCGGATCGCGCACCCGATCTTCGACGTCGGGCTGTTCGCCAACCGCCGGTTCGCCGCGGCGGCGGGGATGATCGCGGTGGCCTTCTTCGCGCTGTTCGGATTCATCTTCCTGATCACCCAGTACTTCCAGGCGGTGCAGGGCTATTCGCCCCTGCAGGCGGGCATTAGAACACTGCCGTTCGCCCTGGTGGTGGCGGCGTTGTCGCCCGTCGCGATGGCCGCGTCGCACCGCTTCGGTCCCCGCCCGGTGGCGGTGACCGGTGCGCTGCTGATGGCGATCGGGTTCAGCCTCGTCCAGTTGGTCGACGAGCAGTCGACGTACTTCGGTCTCATCATCTGGTCGATGATGCTGATGGCAAGCGGGCTGGCGCTCATCTCCGGGCCGTGCACCCAGGTGATCATGGACGCCCTCACTCCCGAGCAGGCCGGCGCCGGGTCGGCCGTCAACGACACGACTCGCGAGATCGGTGGAACTCTCGGTGTCGCCGTCCTCGGATCCGTTCTGACATCGGTGTACGCGTCGGGAGTGGCGGATCGTCTCACTGAGATGGGAGTGCCCGCCCCGGTCCGGGAGATCGCCGAGCAATCGGTAATGGCCGGTGTCGAAGTCTCGTCCCGGGCACCCGGAGCGGCCGGCCAGGCGATCGACGACGCGGTGTCGTCGGTGTTCATCGACGGCCTCGCTCAGGCCACCTGGGTGGCGGTCGGAGTGTCTCTTCTGTCCGCAGTGCTAGGTGCGTGGGCCCTCCGCGAGCCGCGCGTCGAGGCGGAGGCGGCGGAGGAGGCGCTCGTCGGCTGACTACGCCTTCTTCTTGGTCCCCGGAAGCACGCCGGCGTCAATGACGGCCTTCACGTACGGCCGCATGCGAGCCACGAGCTCGTCGGCGCCCGGGGCCGACCAGACCTGCTCGCCGAGCGCGTCGGTGGTGGCCTCGATGTCGTCGTAGAGAGCGGCGCCGTCGGCGGTGAGCCGATGCCCGTCGTCGGTCCGCTCGACGATGCCGCGCTCGGCGAGGCGATCGACGGAGGCCTCCCACTCCTCGTCCGGCCAGCCGCGGGTCAGCTGAGTGAGCCGCCGTCCCATCGCGCGCCGGCGGATGGTCGGGTCGAGCAGAGTCGCCTCGTGGAACGTGCAGGCGTCGATGCCGTCGAGCCCGTGGACGACGAGCACCGCGATGTGGTTGTCGCCGCGCCATTCACGAAGGATCGCGATGTTGTTCCAGAGGCGAAGCAGATCGTTGCCGTCCGGTGGGGTCGACGTCGCCCAGGCGGAGGCCAGCGCGCGCCCGCAGAGCGGGAGGTCGGCCGCGAGACGCCCGAAACCGTCGGCGAGCTCGGCGATCTCGGGGTTGTCGGCGGCGTCGCCGAGGATGTCGCGGAGCGACGAGTCGAGCATGGCGAAGCGGCGGTCGGCGATCTTCTGAAGTCCTGCGGCTCGTGCGGTGGCCCATCCGGTTCGCACCGTGGCAGGCGAGAAGTTGTAGAAGGTCGAGATGACCACCTCGGGCGCGCAGTCGCCGAGCGGCGCGCCTCGGGCTCCGAGGTAGAACGACGACGGATCGACGCCGGTGTCTTTCAGGGCGTCGCCCATTCCCGGGTTGAAGTAGGCGAGGACGTGGAAGGGCTCGAGGGACTCGTACGCGGTCCGTGCAGCGGTCATGCCTCCACCATCTGTGCCGCCCCGACGTCTGTCAACGGGCGGCGTCCTTGTCCGCGAACAACTTCGGCACTCCGCACCGCGCAATGCGCGGCAGGGAGTGCCGAAGTTCGGTGCAGATCAGTAGCGGCGTGCGAACCCGAGGACGTCGTTCACGTACTCCATCGAATTGTTGTAGCGGAGGATCGCCGAGACCTGGCCTGACTGCGTACCCAGGTCGAGTCCTTCGTCGCAGAGGTACCGAGCGGTGGTGAGCGCGGCGTCGAAGAGATTCTGCGGATCCTTCTTGCCGTCGCCGTTGCCGTCTGCCGCGTAGTGCTCCCACGTGGACGGGAGGAACTGCATGGGGCCGACGGCGCGATCGTACGTCGAGTCGCCGTCGAGTCGGCCTCCGTCGGTGTCGGAGACGACGCGGTTGCCCGCGAGGGAGCCGTCGAGCGTCGGTCCGTAGATCGGGGTGCGGAGCGTCCCGTCCCGGCGGGCGTCGCCGAGGTTCGCGTGGTGCGACTCGACCCGGCCGATGCCGGCGATGAGATTCCACTTGATGTGGCAGCGCGGGTTCGACTTCGCCATCGACGACTCCGCCGCCTGATACGCGGTGAAGTTGATGCGCGGGACGAGTCCCTTGGTGACCGACGCCGGGGTCTTGGGCGCCGCCAGCGGTGCCGTCACGGCGGCCTTGCGGACCTGCACCTGTGGCACGGTCGCGATGGCGGGTGCCGAGGCTTCCTTAATCGCCTGGACATCCGTGGCTTGGATGTCGGCTGCTTGAACATCGGCGGCCGGGGTCACGACGGGCTCGGCGGTGTGGTCTGCAGAGCTCGCGGCGGTCCCCATGAGCATGCCGGCGACGGGGACGGCGCCCGCGGTCACCAGAAGAGCGGTCTTGAGGGCAGTGCGATTGCGGTGCATGGGGCCTTACGTGTCGGGGGAGGTGGCGCTCGATCAGCCGCCGAAAGTGGGGGAGGCGGTGCGACGGGGGATCGCATCTGATCGAGAACTGCCGACGAACGTACATGAATCCGTGGCTCTGCTGTTATCTCACTGTTATGAAACCCGCTCCCGACGCTGCTCGCCGGCGCGCCGGTGCAGGTCATCCGGTGTCGCCGACTGACATGTGAGTCGGGACACGTGCGGCCCCGGTGAAGCCGTCAGATCCTACTGCGCAGGTCCGGGTCGCGAGGTGTGTCCGGAGTCGTCGAACTCAGGCTTGGACTGTTCGTTCTCCTCGGTGAGCCGGTCTTGCGCATCGAGGCGTTCGTGGAGTCGCTGAACCTCGGAGCGGAGCTCGATGAGCATCGCCTGCGTGATCGCTTCTTGCGAGCTCGCGTCGTCGATCCGCTCGATCAGCCACGAGGCGACAGTTGCGGTGACGACGCCGAGGAGCGCGATGCCGGCGACCATCAGAGTTCCCGCGACCAGCCGACCAGTGGTCGTCACCGGATAGCGGTCGCCGTAGCCGACTGTCGTCATCGTGGTGATCGACCACCAGAGACCGTCGCCGATGCCGTTGATGGTGGCGCCCGGCCGTCCGCGTTCGGCATCGGTGATCGCGAGCGACGACAGTACAAGCAGTAGGGCTGTGCTGCCGATTGCGTATGTGACCACCCGTCCGCGCAGAGAATTAGTGCCTGCCCGATGGGC
>JASLJL010000152.1 GCA_030152405.1 Gordonia sp. (in: high G+C Gram-positive bacteria)
GCAGCGCGGCGATCGACGGGATGACGCCGAAGAGCAGCGACACTGCGGCCGCACCCGCCTGCTTGATCGCGGCGAGGTAGAGGGTCGCGGCGATCACCGAGTTCGCGACGACGAGCACCGCGATCGACCACACCGCCTGACGCATGTCGAACACGTGCTGGGGCGTCAACGCCGCGAAGACGATCGCCGGGACCATCGCGACGCCCACGCCGATGGTGTTGATCGCGATCGGATTGCCCTCGGTGAGGTATCGCTGCTGGTAGACGCCCCCGACAGCCAGACCGACGACAGCGATCACCACCCAGCCGACCGCGGCGTCCACATGCCCCACGTCCATCACGCGGCCGGCGAACGCCACGCAGACGGCGATCAAGGCGAGCACGGTCGCGACGATCCGGCGCCGCGACAGCGGCTCGGACAGGACGATCGCGGCCGCTCCAGCGGTGATGACAGGATTCGTCGCGATGACCAACGCCACCAAGACGGGTGAGACCCCGGAGTACATCGCCTGATAGCACCCGACGAACTGCAGTCCCTGAGACAGGAACCCGACGACGACCGCGTGCCACGCCTGCACGCCCCGCGGCCATTCGAGGCGGCGGATCGCCACGATCGCCACGAGAATCGCCGCCGATGCGGCGAACCTCGACACCAGCACGGTGCCGGGCGTCGCGGCGTGCACCGCGATCGACCCGACCGGATATCCGAGGGCGTAGAAGAAGGCGGTGGCAGCTCCGAGCCGAAAGGAAAGTCTCACGTCTCCACGGTGCCCCCGGCGCCGAGTCGCGTCCAACGATGAAGCGTGCTTCATTCCATCGCAGATGCTTATCATTCAGCTCTGAATCGACAGTTCTTCACACATGTCGGCTCGACGATCGATCCCTTCTGCTGAACTCTCCTAGCGGAGGCGAGGTAGGGTCGAGACATGGGGAGGACCTTCGACATCGTCCCGCTCCGGTCGCTCGCGGCCGTCGCGGCGACCGGTGGCGTGAGCCGAGCGGCGCAATCGCTGGCCCTCACGCAGTCGGCCGTCAGCCAGCATCTCCGACGTCTCGAGCGCGAGGCGGGAACCACGCTGGTCCGCAAGGACGGGCGCGGCATCGCGTTCACTCCCGCGGGCGAAGAGCTCCTGTCCCACGCTCGCGCGATCCTGTCGGCCCACGACGCGGCCGTCGCCCGCTTCGACGCGACCGACCGCACCACCGTGGTCATCGGCGCGGCGCAGAACAGCTCCGCCGTCGTCCTCCCGTTGGTGATGAGCAGGCTCCGCGACAGCTTCCCAGGCACCGAAGTCCGGTTCCACCTGGATCGGAACGCGACCGTCCGCACCATGCTCGAATCGGGCGCCGTCGACCTCGCGGTGACCACCCGCGTCGCACCCGAGATGACGCCGCGGACCAGAGGCTTCCGGCTCCGCTGGCTGTGGTCGGCGCACCGGGAGCAGCCGGGACCCGACGACGCCGTGCCGATCGTGGCGTTCTCCGCCCCGTGCACGCTCCGGCAGCCGAGTTTCGATGCGTTCAGCGGGACCACCGGGGGCTGGCACATCGCCGCCGAGGTGAACGATCTCGCGACGGGGCTCGAGGCGGCTCGCGCCGGAGTCGGCGCGATGCTCGTACCGGTGCTCGACCGCCTGCCCGACGGACTCGTCGAGCTCGACGGTGCGCCGCAACCGCCCGCCATCCAACTCGGCGTGGCCTACACCGAACGGACCCGCGTCGACGTCCGCGAGACGGTGACGGCGGTGATCGGCGAACAACTCGGCTCCGACCGGGTCGAGATGCTGCACAATCGGAGCTTTCCGATGCCCGCGTGAACTGACCTTGGAGGGACGCCATGATCAGCGTTTTCGATCTGTTCTCGATAGGTGTCGGACCGTCGAGTTCCCACACCGTCGGCCCGATGCGGGCTGCCGCCGATTTCGCGGAGACCGTGGCCGGCGACCATCGGGTGGCCCGAGTGCACGTCGGCCTGTACGGCTCGCTCGGCGCGACCGGGCGCGGGCACGGTTCCGACCGCGCGGTGGTGCTCGGCCTGGAGGGCGAGCGACCGGAGACCGTCGACCCCGCCGTGATCGGACCGCGGTTCGCGGCAGCCACAGCGACGGGCACGGTGAACCTCGCGGGGTCTCGTCCGGTCACCGTCGACGTCGAGCTGATCGCCGAACGGAGCCTTCCCCGCCACCCGAACGGGATGCGGTTCACCGCCTACGCGGCGGACGGGACGGTCGTCCGGGAGACGACGTCGTACTCAGTCGGCGGCGGCTTCGTCGTCGGCGATGAACCGACGCCCGCTGACGACACGGTGCCGCCGCATCCTTTCCGCACCGCGGTCGAGCTGCTCGACTGCTGCGCCCGCACCGGCGCCCCGATCAGCCGGGTGATGCGCGACAACGAGGAGGCCCACCGATCGCCCGCCGACGTCTCGTCCGGGCTCCGCACGATCTGGGAGACGATGAGCGCCTGCATCCACGCGGGACTGCACGCCGAAGGAGAGCTCCCCGGACCGCTGCGGGTGCCCAGGCGCGCCGGCGCATTGAACTCGCGGCTCATGTCCGCGCCGCCCGACGATCCGCTCCGGCACGTCGACTGGGTGACGGCGTTCGCTCTCGCCGTCAACGAGGAGAACGCCGCGGGCGGATCGTCGGGCGGCGCAGACCTGAGCCGCGAGTTCAATGCGCCGGCGCGCCTGGACACCCGCAGCGGCCCGGGGAGCTCTCCCTCGGCGTGCAGTCCCGCGTGGATGCAGGCGCTCATCGTCTCCCAGATCGTGCGGAGCCCGGACGAGACGTCGGCCGGTGATCGGCGGGCCTCCTCGTTGTCGCGCATCACCCGGCTGATCGGGGCGCCGGTGCGGGCGCAGCAGTCGAGCAGTTCGACCGCGGTGCGGAAAGGATGCGGCGGCACCGTGTCGTCAGCGGGCGTCGGTTCATCGCCGACGACGAAGCCGCCGCCGACTGAGTACGACGTCGTCTCCCGGACGACCGTCCCGTCCG
>JASLJL010000164.1 GCA_030152405.1 Gordonia sp. (in: high G+C Gram-positive bacteria)
CCTGCATGTCCCGTACACGCTCCGTGGCGAGGACGGACTGGACCCGGCCCTGCACGGTTGGCTCGCGTTCGCCGAGGAGAAGGTCGGCGAGGTGACGGCGCTCAGTAGGGCGTACGCCCACGGCCGAGCGTTCGTGGCGTCGGAGTTCACCGCCGCACAGGCTGCACTGGCGGGCCGCGCCGACGACCCGCGACTCCACGTGACCTCGGTCAGGGATCGTCTCGCGGCGATCACCGAAGCGGACTGGACTCGGACCGACGCCGCGGATCGGCGCGTTGTACAAGACGCGGCTCTCGGCCTTCCGACACTCGCGACGACGACCATCGGCTCGTACCCGCAGACCACCGACATCCGGAAGGCACGGCAGGCCCTGCGCACCGGATCTATCGATGAAGCGGGCTACGTCGAGCAGATGCGCGCCGAGATCGCGGACGTCATCGCCCTGCAGGAGGAGATCGGTCTCGACGTCCTCGTGCACGGCGAGCCGGAACGCAACGACATGGTGCAGTACTTCGCCGAGCAGCTCGACGGGTTCTTCGCCACCGTGAACGGCTGGGTGCAGTCGTACGGCTCACGCTGCGTCCGTCCGCCGATCCTCTTCGGCGACGTCGTGCGCCCGGCCGCGATGACCTTCGTCTGGATCTCCTACGCGCAGTCGCTCACGACCAAGCCGGTCAAGGGCATGCTGACCGGTCCGGTGACCATTCTCGCGTGGTCGTTCGTCCGTGACGATCAGCCGCTCGCGGACTCGGCGAATCAGGTGGCGCTCGCGATCCGTGACGAGACGATCGATCTCGAACGGTCGGGTGCGGCGATCATCCAGGTCGACGAGCCCGCACTCCGCGAGTTGCTGCCGCTGCGAGCCGCCGATCGCGAGGCGTACCTCGACTGGGCGGTGACGGCGTTCCGTCTGGCGACTGCCGGTGTCGGCGACGCCACGCAGATTCACACTCACCTGTGCTACTCGGAGTTCGGCGAGGTCATCGGTGCGATCGCCGGTTTGGACGCCGACGTGACGTCGATCGAGGCCGCCCGGTCGCACATGGAGGTCCTCGCCGACCTCAACGCGATCGGCTTCGCGACCCAGGTCGGGCCGGGCGTGTACGACATCCATTCGCCGCGCGTGCCCGACGTCGCCGAGATCACGGAGTCACTGCGTGAAGCGCTCGCCGCGGTGCCTGCCGAACGTCTCTGGGTCAACCCGGACTGTGGTCTCAAGACCCGTACCACCGCACAGGTGACCGCGGCCCTGACGAACCTCGTCGAGGCGGCCGCTGCCGTGCGCTGAGGTCGGTGACGAATGAATGCGCCCCGCGAGCCTCTCGCGGGGCGCATTCGCCGTCGACGGGCGCGTGTTTGGTGAGTCACGCCCGGCGACGGGGTTCAGCCGAACTCCACCAGCAGGTCGCCGGGTGCCACCTCTGTCGCGCCGGAGTGGACGACGCGTTTCACGACCCCTGCACTCGATGACGTGATCGACGCCTCCATCTTCATGGCCTCGATCGTCGCGACGGTCCCACCCTCCGGAACGGTGTCACCCACCGAGACAGTGACAGTCGCGACGCCCGCGAACGGGGCTCCGATCTGTCGAGGGTCGGTCTTGTCAGCCTGCTCAGCGGCGGCCACGGCGGCGTCGACACCACGATCTCGAACGAAGACGGACCGCAGGTGTCCGTTGACCGTGAGCAGGACTGTCCGCACCCCGGTGTCATCCGGTTCACTGATCGCCTCGAGCGAGATCAGCAGTTCTACTCCGGGTCGGAGCTTGACGCGGTGCTCGAATCCCGGCTGGAGCCCGAAGAAGAACTGGTGGGCAGGCAGTTTCGAGGTGTCGCCGAAGCGGTCGAGGTGTTCGAGGTAGTCGGCTGTCGGCCCGGGGAACAGTAGCCGGTTCAACGCCTGCCGACGAATTGATCCCGGCGTCGCCAACGCGGTCAGATCGGCGTCCGCGAGTTCAGTGACACTGGTGCGACGTTCTCTGCCCGCCAGCACCATCGACCGCAGTGGTTCGGGCCACCCTGCTTCCGGTTCGCCCAATTCGCCGTTCAAGAATCCGATCACTGAATCCGGGATGTCGTACGCCGCCGGGTTGGCCGCGAACTGTTCGGCGGTCACCCCCTGCGCCACGAACGCGATCGCCAGATCGCCGACCACTTTCGACGACGGCGTCACTTTAACCGGGCGCAGCAGAAGCTCGTTGGCCGACGCATAGGCGTCCTCCACAGCCTCGAAGCGATTTCCGACCCCGATCGACGCAGCCTGCTGCCGGAGGTTAGACAACTGCCCACCGGGAATCTCGTGGGTGTACACCCGACCCGTCGGGGCTGGGATTCCCGACTCGAACGGTGCATACTCGCGCCGCACCGCCTCCCAGTACGGCTCCATCGAACACACCGAGGCGAGGTCGATGCCCGTGTCGTATTCGGTGTGCGCCGCAGCCGCGACGATCGCAGACAATGACGGCTGACTGGTGGTGCCTGCCAGGGCGGCGCTCGCTCCGTCGACCGCGTCCGCTCCCGCTTCCCACGCCGCCAGATAGGTCGCGAGCTGTCCGCCCGGAGTGTCGTGCGTGTGCAGATGTATCGGCAGATCGAAGTTGGACCGCAGGGCGGCGACGAGCCGTCGCGCCGCGGCCGGACGCAGGAGACCCGCCATGTCTTTGACCGCGAGAACGTGAGCGCCGGCGTCGACGATCTGCTCCGCGAGGCGGAGGTAGTAGTCGAGGGTGTACACGCCCTCGGCCGGATCCGTGAGGTCGCCGGTGTAGCTCATCGCGACCTCGGCCACCGTCGTCCCGGTCTCGAGCACCACGTCGATCGCGGGACGCATGGCCTCGACACTGTTGAGCGCGTCGAAGACGCGGAAGATGTCGACGCCTGTGGCGGC
>JASLJL010000173.1 GCA_030152405.1 Gordonia sp. (in: high G+C Gram-positive bacteria)
CAGCACCATCGCCAGCACCGGCAGGGTCGCTCCGACCAGGAACGCCGACCCCGCAGTGACCGCTTCTCGCCACGCGTCCGACGGCGTGGTCAACTCGCGGATCCCGTACTCGATCTCGAGTTGGGCGGACAAGGCGTCGGCGTCCCACAACTCCTGTGCCACCCGCTTCGAGGTGGCGGGAGTGACGCCCTTCCGCTCGAACCACTCGGTGAGTTCGGCCATCTCCTCATCCGGTGTCAGTTCCAACAGGCGTCGCTCATGGGCGACGGTCGACTGCTGAGCCTCCCGATGCGAGAGTGCCTCGCACAGTTGGACGCCGAACACCGCGAAGGCGCCCATGATCGTCGTGATCACCAGCACCGCGAACGACGTCGCCCCGCTGATCTTGGCGCCCGCCAGGCCGAGCCCGGTGCCTGCGAGCGCGATGATGCCGTCGTTCACGTCGGTGAGCCGGTCGCGGAGTTCGCCTGCGTCGACATCGGCCCACCATCGGGCGAGAGCGTTGGGCATCTGAGGAGGATAGTCCCAGCGCACACCCGTTCGTGACCAGTGTCACGGCATCGTGCGGATGGGTGCACCGAGTCGGCGCGTTATTGCACTGTGCACGAATCAGCTGTGAACCTCGAACCGCGAGCCGTCGTCGACGAGCCGCCCGCCTCCCGTCCGCGGCTGATGTGGGTCATCCTGGTGCTGGCCCTCGGTGGATTCGGTATCGGCACCACCGAATTCGTGGCCATGGGCCTGCTGCCCAACATCGCGTCGGACCTCACGATCAGCGAGTCGACGGCGAGTTACGTGATCTCCGCGTACGCGCTCGGCGTGGTGGTCGGGGCGCCGGTCATCGCCGTCCTCGCATCCCGGGTGTCGAGGCGAACGCTGCTCATCGCATTGATGATCGCGTTCACGGTGGGCAACGCGTTGAGTCTGGTCGCACCCTCGTTCGGGACGTTGATGGCTGCCCGCTTCATCGCCGGACTTCCGCATGGCGCGTACTTCGGCGTCGCTGCTCTGGTG
This sequence comes from Gordonia sp. (in: high G+C Gram-positive bacteria), assembly GCA_030152405.1. Taxonomy (GTDB): domain Bacteria; phylum Actinomycetota; class Actinomycetes; order Mycobacteriales; family Mycobacteriaceae; genus Gordonia. Next base: position 1,015 of record JASLJL010000173.1, read on the forward strand.
GCAGCGCATGTCGCCGGACCCGGCCGACGAGCGCAGGCGGTCGGACAGGTGATGCTGGGCTTGTCGGTGGCCAACGTGCTCGGCGTCCCGGCGGCGACCTTCATCGGTCAGCATCTCGGCTGGCGTGCGGCACTGGGTCTGGTCGTCGCGATCGGTGCGATCACCGTCGTGTCCCTGTGGCGGGTGCTGCCGAGCCTGAGCGACATGGTCACCACCGACCCGCGCACCGAGCTCGCCGGGCTGCGCAGCCTGCAGATCTGGCTGACGCTGTTCGTGGGCATGATCGGCTTCGGCGGCTTCTTCGCCTTCTACACGTTCCTCAACTCCGCGCTGACCTCCCTCGGCGGACTGGCGGAGGCGGCCGTGCCGATCGCCCTGATGCTGTTCGGACTCGGCATGGTGACGGGCAACATCGTCGGCGGGAAGCTCGCGGACCGGTACGGCGACATCGCGATCGGCATCGGCCTCGCAGGCGCCGCCGCGATGCTCCTGCTCTTCGCGGCCGTCGTGACCACCGGATGGCCGGCGGTCGTGGTCGCGTTCGGCGTCGGCATGGCCGGATCCAGCGCCATCCCCGGCCTGCAGACCAGGCTGATGGACGTCGCGCACGACGCGCAGACCATCGCTGCAGCGCTCAATCACTCCGCGCTCAACGTCGCGAACGCGCTCGGCGCGTGGCTCGGCGGCGTCGTGGTCGCGGCCGGGTTCGGATACCGGGCGCCGTCGCTGGTCGGCGCCGCGTTCGGAGTCGGAGGCGTGATCGTGCTGGTGATCGCGATGGTCACGGCCCGTCGCAGCGATGTCGGAGTGCGTCGATAGGGTGGCGGGCGTGAGCACTGAATTCGCCATCACCACCGTCAACGTCAACGGAATCCGGGCCAGCGTCAAGCAGCGGAACGAGAACAATCCCGGCATGCTGCCGTGGCTCGCCGACCACGCGCCCGACGTGGTGCTGATGCAGGAGATCCGCGCGTCCGAGGCGATCACGCGTAAGGCGCTCGCACCCGCGCTCGACGACGGCTGGTTCCTGACGATGACGGAGTCGAACGTGAAGGGACGGTCGGGCGTCGGCGTCCTGACACGCGCGGAGCCCTCGGCGGTGCGCATCGGATTCGGCAGCGACGAGTTCGACGAGTCCGGCCGCTACCTCGAAGCAGACGTGGACCTCGGCGGCTCGACGGTGACCGTCGCCAGTCTGTACCTGCCGTCCGGCGCCGCTCTCACCGACGACCCGAAAGACATCGAGAAGTACGAGGAGAAGGTGCGCTTCCTCGACGAATTCGGGCCGTACCTCGACAAGCTCGTCGGCGTCGACGGCCAGGTGGTGATCGCGGGGGACTGGAACATCGCGCACACCGAGCGGGACATCAAGAACTGGAAGGGCAACCGGAAGAACTCGGGATTCCTCCCGCATGAACGCGAGTGGGTCGGCGCCCGCCTCGAGACCGGCTGGGTCGACGTGGCGCGGGTGCATCACGGCGACGTCGACGGTCCGTACGCCTGGTGGTCGTGGCGCGGCAAGGCGTTCGACAACGACTCCGGCTGGCGGATCGACTACCACCTCGCCACTCCGGCTCTCGCCGACCGGCTCACCGCCACCCACGTGCACCGGGCCGACGCCTACGACCGTCGCTGGTCCGACCACGCGCCCGTCACCGCGACGTTCGCCTGAGCTCTTCTTCCGCTCGACAGCGCTCGGGGAGCCGGAGGCCCGGGGAGCGTAGGCCGGGCTAGCTCCCGATGCCTCCGCCGATGCCGCCGATGATGCCCTTGATCACGCTCGAGATGGTGCCCTCGATGATCGACTCCGTCGATCCGCTGCTCGAGAGGTCGTCGCCGACGCTGCCGATCGCCTCGCCGGGGGAGATGGGCCGAGTCAGGAAGCACGCGGTGAGGTCGGGCAGCTTGGCGGAGATCCCGATCGTTCCGGTCACTTCAGCGCCTCCGCTGGTGACAGACAGGCCGGGAACGCTGAACGTCGGCATCGGATAGGTGAACTTGACCGTCGCCGGGTTGCTGGCGTTCACGAACCACCCGGTGGTGGAGACCTGCCAGCCTGCGCCGGCAGCAGTCACCGGGACGTCGACGACTTTTCGGCCGGCCGCGAGGAAGTACACGTCTGCCTTCGCAGTGGGCTTGGCGAAGCCCTTCGGCGGGATGTCGACCACGCTCTGGACGTACGGGTTGGCGATGCCGGTGACGCCGACGTCGACGGTGTACGTGACCTTCGCGCCCGCACCCGCCGTCTGAGCGACCGACTTGGCGTAGGTGAACGCGCCCTTGGTGGTGCGGCTCGACGCCTCGCAGCCGGCGGCGGCCGCGTCGCCCGCGGAATGTGCCGACACGCCGGCCATGCCTGCGCCGGCGAGCAGCGCGGCTGCGGCGAGTGCCGCGGGACGGGACATGGTCGAGAATCTCCGAGTCATGTCCGGAATCTAACGTCTGTTCGGCTCAAATCCACTGTCGGACAGGCGATCAGGCACAGAACGCGCGCCCGCCGTCACGCATCGGAAAAGCGCTTGGGACGGTCTGAAACAATTGTCGACATGACCACCCCTGCACCAACACCGCGTCGCCGCGTACTGTCCGGAATCCAGCCGACGAGCGATTCGTTCCACCTCGGGAACTACCTCGGCGCAGTGAAGCAGTGGGTGGACCTGCAGGACGAGTTCGACGCCTACTACTTCATTCCCGACATGCACGCGATCACCGTCGCGCACGATCCGAAGCAGCTCCGCGAGCGGACGCGACGCAGTGTCGCTCAGCTGCTCGCGGTGGGAGTCGATCCCGAACGCGCGACCATCTACGTCCAGTCGCACGTCCCCGAGATCACGCAGCTGACGTGGGTCCTCACCTGCATCACCGGTTTCGGTGAGGCCAGCCGCATGAC
>JASLJL010000242.1 GCA_030152405.1 Gordonia sp. (in: high G+C Gram-positive bacteria)
GCGTGGGTCGTCGCGAGCGCCGCCGTCGTGGTGATCGCGACCCAGGCGCCGTTCATGATCGCCGGATACGACGGCTGGAAGGCCGCTCTCGACTTCCAGGGCCGACGCGAGGCCGACCTGACCACGAACAGCATCTGGTACTGGGGACTGCGCCTGCTCACCGGCGAGACCGACGCGTATCACTCGATCGTCGGCGTCGCGTCCCCGCTGCTGGTCGCCGTCGGGTTCGCCGTGGCCCTCGGACTCGGGTGGCGCGTGTACCGCCGTGACGGGGTCTACCCGTGGCTCGGCGTGGCCGCCGCGATGCTGTGCGCGTTCATGGTGTTCCACAAGGTCCACTCGCCGCAGTACACGTTGTGGATCCTGCCGTTCTTCGTGCTCCTGCGTGTCCGCTGGTGGCTGATCGCGGCGTACCTGATCGCCGACATCGCGCTCGACGTGTCGATCTTCCGCATGATGGGCTACACGCACGCGGCGTCGACAGAGCCCTGGCGCGACGTCGCAGGCGTCACCGTCAGCGTCTGGGTCCACGCGGTCATCCTGCTGGCCCTGATCGTCGGCTTCGTGCGGATGCCCGTCCGCGAGCCGCTGGCGTCGTATCTGTCGACGTCGGTGCCGCCCCGCGGACCGCTCACCCGCCTCGCCGACGCCGACGCGACCGCGGCGCAACGGTGGCTCGGCGCGCCGACGCTCACCCGCGGCGCCGTGACACTGCGTCCCATCCGGTCGTCGGACGCCCAGGCTCTCGCACGGCTCGTCCCGCCGTCCGACCTCGATCTCTACCGGTGGACCGGTCCCATCCCCCAGACTCCGGGGCAGGCCGCAGCCTGGATCGCGACGGCCCGGTCCACACCGTCTCGGGTCGCATTCGCCGTCCTGCACGACGGAGAGCTGGTGGGCACGACGAGCTTCTACGACGTCGACGCATCGAACCGGACCCTCGCCGTCGGCTACACCTTCTACGGCCGGGCGGCCATGGGCACCGTGGTGAACCCGACGTCCAAGCTGCTTCTCCTGGAGCACGCGTTCGACGAGTGCGGCGCCGTGCGCGTCGTCTGGCACACGCACGAGCAGAACGCCCGATCTCGAGCCGCGATCGCGAAACTCGGCGCCGAGTTCGAAGGTCTGCTGCGCAAGCACCGCCGGTTCGGGACCGGGTGGCGCACCACGGCGCAGTTCGCGATGACCGACGACGACTGGCCGCCTCTGCGGGACCGTCTCGCCGAGCGGGCCGGCGCTCGGTGAGCCGGCCCGCGCCCGGTCAGCCGGGCAGCGGCGACTTGAGGAGCAGTCCGGGGTCGTGGCGTTCGACGGCGACCGGGCGGAGCATGTCCCACGCGACGAAGACGCACATGGCGGCCACCATGATCCAGCGCATGGCCGACACGACGTAGAACATCTCCACCGGCACCCATCGGCGTTCGGGCGCGAGGAACAGCGCCATCCGCGGGATCCACAGGAGAGCGTCGAAGGTCATCCAGGCGAGCAGCACGCGCGGCTGCGGAATGGCCAGCACTGCGAGCGGGACCAGCCACAGCGACGACTCCGGCCGCCATTCCTTTCCGACCAGCAACAGGCCCGCCACCAGCAGGAACATCAGCACGGGCAGTCGTGGTTCGCGGGGCGATCGCAGGCCGAGGTATCCGACGCCTGCCACGACGGCCACCATCAACGCGAGCATCAGCGCGTTGACGACGCTCGGCTGCGGATTCCAGCCGGTCGCCTCGGCGAGCAGCCGGTAGACGCTGTCCGGACCGACCGGCCGGTCCCTCCACTGGGTGAACGTCGCACCCCAGCCCGACGGGTAAAGCGCGGCGACGGCGATGTTCAGCACTCCCCACGAGATCGCCGCGGCGAGTGCCACCGCGGCCCAGTCGGAGAGACGACGCTCGCGGACGCAGATCACGGCGATCGCCGGTAACAACAGCAGCGGGTAGAACGCTGTCGCCGCTCCCAGCCCGACGAACAGTCCGGCGAGCCAGAGTCGCTCGCGCGACCAGGCGTACATCGCGAGCGCCGTGAACATGACCGGCAGGACCTCGTAGGAGGTGAAGGCATGGACCAGCACCAGCGGCGAGATCACCATCAGGGTCACGATCCACGGGTCGCGGCGACGCGTTCGCATCGTCGCCCACACCGCTATCAGCCATCCGAGCGCCATCAGCAGGGCCGCGATGGAGAAGTAGTTGACGACGTCGAGTGAACGGGGCAGTCCGATGGCCTCGGTGAGGGCTCCCCAGCCGCGGGCCGCCTGCGCGGTCACGTACATGAAGCCCGCGGTGACGACGGGCACCCCGATGTACTGCTTGACCCCGTCTACGTCCCAGAACGTGCGGAATGGCGCGGCGCCCGCCCGCAGGTCCGTCGGGGTGAGATGACTCTCGCCGTATCCGGAGATCACGTTGGAGTAGCAGAGCCCGTAGAACTGCCGCTGGTGATCCCAGTCCAGCCGCATGGTCCCGCTGCCGTCCGTCGCGGGCGTCTGCTGGAGGCAGCCGCCCGCCTTTCCCGACCAGCTGAGGGCCAACACGATCAGGGCCAGCAGAAACAGGACACGCAGCGGCGTCCAGGTCCGATTGCGGCCGACCGCGGCGTGCAGTCCGACGGGCCCGCCGATCGAGGTGCTGAGCTGTGCGACGAGCGGCTCGGTGCGCGACGGCGCGACCCGGTCGGCGGCGAGCCGATGGTCGTCGGCGAGTGGTGCGGGCGATTCGACGTCAGGAACACCGACTGCCCGGTCCGACGCCTGCTGCGTCGGACCGGGCTCGTTCGTCGGTGCGGTGGTCACTCAGTTCCCGCGCGATCGACCACCGGTCGTCGTCTGCTCACCGGGTCCGATGCTCACGCCGCCGTTGTCACCGCCGTTGTTCCCGCCGTCGTTGTTGCCACCGCCGTCGTTTCCGGAGTTGCCCCCGTTCTCACGGGTGATCGTGACGCCGGGGAGGACCGTGATGTTGCCGTCGTTGCCCTCGCCGGGGAGACGCGGCCGCGAGCGCTCCCGCGTGGTCTCGGTCGGCGTGTAGGTGGTGGGCGGAGGCTCATACGGCACACCCGCCTGGCCGCCGACGGACTCCGGCTCCGGGAACTGCTCCACCGGGACGCCTTCGAGGGCCGCGTTCATCTGCGCACGCCAGATCTGGGCGGGCAGACCACTGCCGTAGATGGTTCCGCCGTAGGAGTTGCGGAGGGCGGTGCCCTTGTTGGTTCCGACCCAGACCGCGGTCGACAGCTGTGGCGTGTAACCGACCATCCAAGCGTCCTTGTTCTCGCCGGTGTCGCCGAGCTGCGCGGTGCCCGTCTTGGCGGCCGAGGGGCGAGCGCCGTACGTCGAGTCGTACAGCGAGTTGCCGTTCGAGTAGGCCGCGATCGGCTCGAGCGCCGATGTCACGTTGTCCGCGACGGCCGCCGAGACGACGCGCTTGCCCTTGTCGGGCTCGCGGTCGAACAGGACGTCGCCGGTCGAGGTCTCGACCTTCTGAACGAAGTGCGCCTCGCGGTAGACACCCGACGCGGCGAGCGTCGCGTACGCCGACGCCATGTCCAGGACGCGAGTCGGGTACTGACCGAGCACGACGCCGTTCTCAGGCTCGCCGAGCCGAACGGCAAGCC
>JASLJL010000247.1 GCA_030152405.1 Gordonia sp. (in: high G+C Gram-positive bacteria)
TGTTCGCGTGGGCGTTGAGCCGGTGGTCGCCGAGCCTGGACCGTCGAACGGCGACCCTCGGGCTGATGGCGGGCGGATCGTCCGCGGTGGTCACCATGTGCGACGACTTCGGCGCACGCAAGGACACGGTCGGCTTCATGCAATACACCAGGGTTCTGCTCGTCAGCCTGACAGCGCCGTTCGTGGTGATAGGGGTGGCTCGGACGACAGAGACCCCGGCCGTGGAGCACGCGCTCTGGATCGTCGGGCGCGGAGACCAGGTGGCCGGACTGTCCACGGCCATCGTGCTCGCCGTGGTCGGCATGTGGGTCGGCAAGCGGTTCGGCATTTCCGGCGGAGGGCTCATCGGCCCGATGCTGGTGGCGGCCGTCATCGGCGGCACCGCACTCAGTCGGGGCTTCGCGCCGCAGGGGCCGTTCAAGGAATTGTTGATGGTGGTGGTCGGCCTCGAGGTGGGGCTCATGTTCGACGCACGTGTCATCCGTGCGCTGGCCCGCGCGGTGCCGATGATCGTCGGGGCGATCGGCGTCATGTGCGGTGTGGTCGCGGCGCTCGCGTTCGGGGTCGGCGTGCTGACCGGTGTCCCGTTCGCCGACGCCTACCTCGCGACGACACCGGGTGGGATCAACGCGGTCGTCGCCAGTGCGTCGAGCTCGGCCGACTCCAACATGGCGTTGATCGCGACCACTCAGAGTCTGCGTTTGCTCGTGGTGGTGCTCGCGCTGCCGTTGGTGGTGGCACTCGTCAGCAGAACGGGAATGCCGACGCTGAAGCTCACGAGGGCACGAGATGCTCTGCGGGTGCGGCGCGGCGTCCTCCGTCGACGTCGAGGAACGACGCCGCCGTCGAGTACGCCTCGATGATCAGTTCGTCGGCGCGACCGAAGTCGAGAGCGCCCACTGTGATCGGGCACGGTGGCGGCAGGACGATCAGTTCCGCGTCGTCGGAGTACTCCCGGATGTCGGTGATCAACCGGCGGTGAATGAGCAGCGCCATCGTGTGGAGCAGGATCTCGGCGACGCTGTCCGGCGGTGACGTCAACGTGCACGGGTCCCCGCACGGGAGGACGTAGACGATGTCCGCGCCTTGTTCGACGGCGGGCGCGAGCGCGGTGTTGTCGGACACTCCGCCGTCCACCAGAGTGCGGCCCTCCCACGGCACCGGCGGCAGCAGTCCGGGCAGCGCGCTGCTCGCGAGGATCGAGTCGACGGCGGGCCCGGAACGCAACGGCACCTCGTCGCCGGTGATCAGGTCGGTCGCGATGACGGTGAGGTCGATCGGCGCGTTCTCGAGCAGATCGAAGGTCAGGTGCTCGCTGATGAGTTCGCGCATCCCGCTGTCGTCGAACATCGACGGGCGTTGTCCGCGCAGCGCGCCGATCACCCGGCGGACGCTGGGTGGAAAGAGGTCCCACGTCTTCAGGGATCGCCACACGTCGGCGAGGTCGTCGAGGGTCGCGCCGGTGAAGCCGTGGCCGGAGACGAACGACGCGTTCAAGGCGCCGGCCGAGGTGCCGATCAGGAGGTCCGGCGTGATGTCGCGTTCGCGGAGCGCCTGCAGCATGCCCACCTGGGTGGCCCCGAGATTGGCGCCACCCGCGAGGACGAACGCGGTGGTCATGGCAGTGCGGCTCGGGCGGGCAGTCCGACGTCGACTCGGTGATGCTCGAGGTCGTGGAGGGCGTATACGGCGAACGTGTCCACGGTGAACGACGATCCATTGCTGCGCAGGCCTCGCCGACTCCACTGATCGTCGGCGACGGCGTCGTAGGCGGAGGCGAACCGGGCGGCGGCGTCGGCGATCTCACCCGCGACGACAGTCGGGTCCTGTGTCCCGTAGTCGTCTGCGACGGCGGTCTGGTCTTGGTCCCAGTTCGCGAACTCGGCCGGGTTCGCCGTCAGCATCAAGTCGAGACGTTCGGCCATGATCCGATGCACGTCCCTGATGTGGCAGCCGTATTCGAGCGGCGACCACGTGGAGTCGTTCGGTCGGCGCGTTGCGTCGGGCTGTGCCAGGACTCGCGCCCAGCCGTCGGCAGACGACGCGATGCGGTCGCCGACCTCGTCGCGGCGCACGGTCGACGGATCGAAGCCGCAGTCGAGGCACGGGCGCGACATCACCCATGTCCAGTCTTTGGTGTCGGGTTCGATCGTCATGGTCGTAGCCTAGGCCCGCTCAGACCGCAGACCTCAAGTGCACCGCGTCGACGAGCGATGTGAGCTCGGGCTGTTCGGCGGCCTCCTGGAGAGCCTCTTCGAGTGCACGGTCGTGGGTGGGTCGTGCGGCTTCGAGAAGGGCGACCCCCGACGGCGTCAGTTCGGTGTAGATGCCGCGCCGGTCGTCGGCGCAGAGGATGCGCGTCAGGAGTCCGCGGTCCTCCAGTCTCGTGACAAGTCGTGTGGTCGCACTGCTGGACAGCGCGGCCGCGCGGGCGAGCTGCTGCATCCGCATGTGCCACCCGTCCTGCCGGTTGAGTGCGTCCAGGACGGTGAACTCGACAACCGACAGACCGTGTTCGGACTGCAGGGATCGCTCGAGCTTCGTCTCGATGTGGGAGTGGAGCGCCACGAGGGTGCGCCATCCGCGGGCGCGGATCTCGACCGCGTCGTCTGCGATTCCCATGGTCAACCGCCTTTCGTCAGTGAACTCAGCATAGCACCTTGCGAAGATAACCAGCGTGTGCAACTATCTGACTCGTTGCGTGAGCAAAGATTGCACACGCTGTTAATTGTTAGGAGTTGATATGCCCGTAGCGCTCTACGCCCTCGCCCTCGGCGGCTTCGGAATCGGACTCACCGAGTTCGTGATCATGGGTCTGCTGCCCGAAGTGGCCGCCGACTTCGCGGTCTCCGAGACCGTCGCCGGCTACCTGATCTCCGGGTATGCGCTGTCCGTCGCCGTCGGCGGCATTCTGATGACCGCGCTGCTCGGTCGCATCGACCGCAAGAAGGCGCTGCTCGGACTGCTCGTCCTCTTCATCGTCGGCAACCTGATGTCGGCGACGGCGTCCACCTACGAGCTGATGCTCGCGGGCCGGATCGTCGCCGCACTGTGCCACGGAGCGTTCTTCGGCATCGGCGCCGTCGTCGCGGCCGACCTGGTTCCGGAGAACCGTCGCGCGGGCGCCATCTCGATCATGTTCGCCGGTCTCACGATCTCGAACGTGCTCGGTGTTCCGCTCGGCACATTCCTCGGCCAGGCCGCGGGCTGGCGCTCCACCTTCTGGGCCATCACGGTGATCGGTCTGATCGCACTCGTCGGCATCGCCGCGCTGGTCAAGCCGACGCCCGCGCCACGCGACGCCGGCGGTGTCTTCACGGAGTTCGGAATCTTCCGCAGCCGCCAGGTGTGGCTGTCGATGATCGTCACCGTCCTCGGCTACGGCGGCATGTTCGGCGCCTTCACCTACATCGCGTACACCCTCACTGACGTCAGCGGCTTCAGCTCGTCCACTGTCCCGTGGCTCCTCGTGCTCTTCGGCGTCGGCCTCTTCGTCGGCAACCTGCTCGGCGGCCGCGCGGCCGACCGAGATCTGCGCCGCACGCTGATCGTGCTGTTCATCGCCCTCGCCGCAGTGCTCGCCGTGTTCGCGCTCACCGCCACCTCGCAGATCGCGACCGTCGTGGCGCTCGTCCTCATGGGCGGACTCGGCTTCGCCACCGTCCCCGGACTGCAGATGCGCATCATGAATTACGCGGGCGATGCTCCGACGCTGGCCTCCGGCGCCAACATCGCGGCATTCAATGTCGGAAACGCACTCGGGGCCTGGGTCGGCGGCCTCACACTGGCAGCAGGGCTCGGATACACGTCGCCGCTGTGGGTCGCCGCGATCATCACCGCGGCCGGACTGGTGGTCTACCTGGTCGCCACCCGACTGCCCGGCGGCGAGTCGACCGCAGCTCCCGAGCGCGAGCTCGTCTCAGCCTGACATCCATTCACCACCACATCACCACCCCTAGGAGACAGACATCATGACCGCAGTTCCCACCGTCACGCTCAACAACGGCGTCGTCATGCCGCAGGTCGGTTTCGGCGTGTTCCAGGTGCCGGACGACGAGGCGCAGCGCGCCGTCGAGACCGCACTCGAACTCGGCTACCGCAGCATCGACACCGCGATGATCTACGGCAACGAGAAGGGTGTCGGACGTGCGCTCGCCGCCGCGGGCCTGCCGCGCGACGAGGTCTTCATCACCACCAAGCTGTGGATCGCCGATCTGGGCGCGGGTCGCGCCGAAGCCGCTCTCGACGCCAGCCTCGAGCGTCTCGGTCTCGACGCCGTCGACCTGTACCTGATCCACTGGCCCGCGCCGGCCACCGACGCGTACCTCGACACGTGGACGCAGCTCGATGCGCTCGGCACGGATCGCACTCGCGCCATCGGCGTCTCCAACTTCCTGCCCGAGCATCTCGATCGTGTCGCCGCGCTGGGCGGCGCCATCCCGGCGGTCAATCAGATCGAACTGCACCCGGCGCTTGCGCAGCAGGAGACGGTCGCCGCGAACCGTCGTCACGGAATCGCCACCGAGGCGTGGAGCCCGTTGGCGCAGGGCGCGTCGCTCGACGCGCCGGCCGTCGTCGCGGCAGCGGAAGCGCACGGCGTGACTCCGGCGCAGGTCGTCCTCCGCTGGCATGTGCAGAACGGCACCATCGTGATCCCGAAGTCGGTGACGCCCGCACGTATCGCGTCGAATCTCGATCTGTTCGGCTTCGAGCTGACCGCGGCGGAGACGGCCGCCATCGATGCGCTCGACCGGGACGGTCGCACCGGCCCGCATCCGGCAGAGTTCAACGGCTGACCGAGCCGACCGCGCACCGTTTCGGCTTCTCCGTACGCTGAAACGGTGCGCATTCCCGGCGAGCTGAACGATCGACGACGTCTTGGACCCGACTGGTCGAACTGGCTCGACCGCCTCCCGCGACTCTGCGACGAGATCGTCTCCGACTGGGGACTGGCGGTGGCGGGGGAGCCGATGAACGGCTTCGCGTCGATCGTGATCCCCGTCCGAACCGCGGACGGGGCCGCCGTGCTCAAGGTGGGGTTCGACGCGTCGCCCGAGACCGAGCACGAGCACCTCGCGCTGACGTACTGGGCGGGCGACGGTGCGGTGACGATGTACCGCGCCGACCCGTCCCGTCACGCGATGCTGTTGGAACAACTCCATCCCCGCGACCTCTCGGAGGAGTGGGATCTGCAGGCATGCGGGATCGTGGCGGGGCTGTACTCACGACTGCACCGACCCGCTCCGGGGCGGTTGCGGCCCCTCACCGGGTTCGTCCGAACCTGGCTCGACGCCCTCGAATCGGACGCGCGGGACGTGCCCGTGCCGCGCCGACTGATCGACCACGCGCTGAGTCGCGGCAGGGCGTTCGTCGACGACCCGGATTCGGTCGGGCGGATCATCCACGGGGATCTCCATTACGAGAACGTGCTGGCGGCCGACCGCGAGCCGTGGCTGGCGATCGACCCGCAGCCGATGTCCGGAGATCCCCATTACGAGCCGGCGCCGATGCTCTGGAATCGGTGGGAGGAGATGGACGGCTACCTGCGTGAGTCGATCCAGCGGCGCTTCCACACTGTCGTCGAGGCCGCCGGGCTCGACGAGGATCGCGCCCGCGACTGGGTGATCGTCCGCATGGTTCTCAACGCCCACTGGGCCGTCGAAGATGCGAAACGCGTGAACCGTGTCCTCGACGCCGACGAACGCGACTGGATCACCCGCTGCATCGCCGTCGCCAAAGCCGTCCAGCGTTAGCCTGGCGGTCCCGCCGATTGTCGAACAAACAAACGGAAGTATTGTGTTTTGACACACAGTTCGGTAAACTGGACATATCGGCAACGGCGCAGGAGGTGACACGGATGACCGGCATCGAACTCCCCGACAACGCAGTCGAACTCGCGCGGCTGCAGGACGAGATCGCGCAGAAGCTGGCTCTGGTGTCCCTCGACGGACTGTCGAACCGTGAACTCCTCGGAGTGGTGGAGGTCGTGGAGCGATCGCACCGCCGCAATGTCGGTGTCGACGCTCGGCTGTTCGTGGAGGTGTCCGACCGGGGCGCTCATCGTGAGGTGGGGGCGCCGTACCCGCAGTATTTCCTGGAGCACCATCTGCGGTTGAGCGCGGGTGAGAACCGTCGACGTCGTGACGCGGCTCGCGGATTGGTCCCCATGTTCAACTTCTCCGGAGAGAAGCTCGACTCGCCGATGCCGGCCACCGCTGCGGCGGTCGCCGACGGCGATCTCTCGCTCGATCACGTCACCGAGATCGTCAAGATGGTCGAGGAGATCCCCGCCGCGATTCCCGCAGAGGACAAGATGCGGGCGGAAGCGCAGCTCGCCGAGGTCGCACGCACACTCACTCCCGAGGGCACTCGGACTGCGGGTAGGCGAATCCTCGCGCACCTGGATCCCGACGGTGCTCTGACCGATGACGCCGACCGTGCCCGCACTCGGGGCGTCACTCTCGCTCCGCAGGACCGTCGGCTCATGTCGGCGATCAGTGCCAAGCTGACCCCGGCCGCACGCGCCAAGCTCGAAGCGCTGCTGGTGTTGTGGGCTGCGCCAGGGATGAACAACCCCGACGATCCCGAGTCGCCGTCGGGTGCGGCGACGAACGCCGCCCCCGCAGCCTTGGCGGCCGCGCGTGAGCGCGACAGCCGCACCCAGGCCCAGCGGAATCACGACGCGCTGGAGGCGATGTGGACTGTGCTGATCGAGACCGGCGGGCTCGGTGAGTCGAAGGGGCTGCCCGCTCACCTGGTGGTGACGGCGTCGCTCGACGACCTCGAGAACCGTTCGGGTGTGGCGGTCACCGCCACCGGGACTCGTCTGCCGGTCAGGGACCTCGTTGAGATCGCCGCCGACGCCACCCCGTGGCTCGAAGTGTTCGAGAACGCGTCGTCCCAGGTCCTGTACCTGGGGCGCGGCAAGCGTCTGGCATCGTTGCCCCAGCGGTTGGCACTGTTCGGCCGTGATCGCGGGTGCACCGCGCCCGGCTGCACGGCCGCGTGGTCGAAGACTCAGGCCCACCACATGCCCGACTGGCAGGACGGTGGCCCGACTGACGTCGACCACCTCGGCGGGGCGTGCGGTCCTCACAATCGCATCGTCTCCACTCGCCCAGGCGGGTGGGAGACCACCATTCTGGTCTCGGGTCCGTTCCCGGGACGGGTCGGATGGCGTCCCACCGGCTCGAACGAGCCGTGGCAGGTCAATCACGCGCTTCAACCGGAGAACGCCTTGCCGGCCAGGACGGTCCGGGCCACCGAGTCCGGCTCGGCGATCGAGAAGTGGCTCGGCTGCCGGATTCCCGGTCCGCCGCCTGGACCGCCAGTCCCGGAGGGGACGGACGTGGTGCGGTACCCCGCTTGAGATCAGTCAGGCGGGGACACCGTCAAGCCCGACGTCAGGCAAGCATGCGCGCGCGGAGCCTGTCGATCGTCGTCTGGTCGATCTTCAGTCCCTTGCGGACGTAGCGGTCCATCGAACCGTAGAGGCGTTTCACCTGATCGAAGGCAGCGTTGAGCCAGGAGAGTTCAACGGCGTCGCTCCGCCCGAGGTAAGCGTTCGACTTCATGAAGTCGGTCTCGATGGTCGCGCGCGGAACGCCGAGGATGCTCAGGATGATCGCGGTGCCCCAGCCGGTGCGATCCTTGCCCGCACTGCAGTGGAAGACCACTCCGCCGGGGTTGGTCGCGGCGGCCTTGACGAGGTCGCGGAAGGCCGCGTCCGACCCGACGAAGCTGACCATGAACGGGTAGCCGATGCTCTGGCCCACGTTCGACGACTTCGACGTGTAGGCGTCGATCAGTGCGCGACCGAGTGTCACCGGCACGAACTCGTGGAACCAGAGTCCGCTGTTCAGGCTGACGACGTCGGCCACCTGGTAGCGGACGCCTGCGGGCATCTGATCGGGCGCCTCCTCACGTTCGGATGCGTTGCGGAGGTCCACGTCGAGAGTGATTCCGAGGTCGACGAGTGTCTGCTTGTCGGCGTCGGTGAGGTTGCTCAGCTTGTTGGAGCGGAACAGCTGACCGGTGCGAACAGTCTGACCGCCCACGGTCTCGTACCCGCCGATGTCGCGGAAGTTCGACGCGCTCGTCAGTCGAGGGGCGGCCGACGCTGTGCCGGCGACCCCGGGGACCAGTGCGATGGCGGCGACCACGGCGAGGAGCAGCGTCGC
>JASLJL010000263.1 GCA_030152405.1 Gordonia sp. (in: high G+C Gram-positive bacteria)
GAGCACCAACGAGCGGCGCGCCGACCGCTGAGGTCGAGCGTCGCGACCCTCAGTGCCGGACGGCAGGCTTGGGCAGCCGGTATCCCTCGGCGCCGAGAACTCCGCGCAAGCGTGTCGGGTAGTCGGTGATGATGCCGTCGACGCCGTAGGACAACTGCGTGCGGATGTCGGACGCCTCGTTGACGGTCCAGGGGACCACGCGGATGTGCGCCGCGTGTGCCCTCGCGACCAGCCCCGCGTCGACGAGCTTGAACGCGGGGGACAGGATGTCGAACCCGGCGGAAGCGGCGGCGGCCACCACATCCGGGCCGTACGGCACCGAACCGAGCCACTGCGAGCCGGGCTTCCACGTCGTCTCGTCGTACAGGGCGACCAACGGGATCGAGGGCTCCTGAGCGCGGACCAGCGGAAGGCTGCGCCAGTCGAAGCTCTGAATCTCCACACGTCGGAGGAGGTGTGCGCGACGAACCTCACGCAGGATCGTCGACACGAACACGGCGGGCTTCGCGCTGCGCGACCGTTCCTCCGCCTCGATCTTGGTCTCGATGTTGAACCGGACCTTGTTCCCGCGGTAGCGGGCGGCGAGGTCGAACACCTGCGGCAGCGTCGCGATCCGGTTGCCGAGCACTCGCTTCGCGGTGGGGAAACCCGCGAGCTTCTTGTCGCAGACGAGCGTCTGCACCTGGCGGTAGGTCAGGTCGTGGACGTCCTTGCCGACGTACGGGAACTGCCTGTCGCCGGGCCACGCCGGAACCGTGTCGACGCACTTGTCGGCCTGGATCGACGGGTCGTGCCAGACCAGCGGCACGCTGTCCTTCGTCAGCACGACGTCGAGTTCGAGAGTGCTGACGCCCAACTCCAACGACTTCGCGAAGCCGTACAGCGACTCTTCGGTGTGTTCGCCGCGGCCGCCTCGATGAGACTGCAGATCGATCGAGGGCTTGGAATCGGCGGCGTGGACCGGCCCGGCGGCGACAGTGCCGAGAACCACGAGGGCGGCGGCTGCGGCCGCGGCGAGACGTCGTTTCATGTGTCGAGAATCTAACGCCCTCAAGCGAACTCGCAGTGACGGGAAGGTGTCGTCGGGCCCAATGCTCGGTCGGCCGCGCGAGCGCGGGCGGGGCAACGCGGATACGGTCGAGACATGATCACCGAGGAACAGTGCCGCACCGCGCCGAAAGTCCTTCTGCACGATCACCTCGACGGCGGACTCCGCCCGTCGACGGTCCTGGAGCTCGCGCGCGAGAGCGGCTACGACGCCCTGCCCGCAGATGACGCCGACACCCTCGCGACGTGGTTCGCGACCGCGGCGAACAGCGGCTCCTTGGAGACCTATCTGGAGACGTTCGCCCACACCGTCGGCGTGATGCAGTCGTCTGCGGCGTTGCGCCGCGTCGCCCGGGAGTGCGTCGACGATCTGTCGACGGACGGGGTGGTGTACGCCGAGGTGCGGTTCGCGCCGGAACTCCACGTCGAGCACGGGCTCGGTCTCGACGAGGTGATGGACGCCGTGCTGGCGGGGTTCGCCGACGGCGCCGACGAGGCACGGAGTCAGGGACGACCGATCGTGGTTCGCTGTCTCGTGACGGCGATGCGTCATGCCGCGCGATCCCGCGAGATCGCCGAACTGGCCGTCGCCTACCGCGACCGCGGTGTCGCCGGATTCGACATCGCGGGCGCCGAGGCCGGGTTTCCGCCGAGCCGCCACCTCGACGCGTTCGAGTACCTGCGCGGCGAGTCCGCGCATTTCACGATTCACGCTGGCGAGGCCTTCGGCCTGCCGTCGATCCACGAGGCCATCGCCTTCTGCGGGGCCGATCGCCTCGGTCACGGAGTGCGCGTGATGGACGACGTGACCGTCGCCGACGACGGGGCCACGGCCGACCTCGGACTGGTCGCCGCGTACGTCCGCGACAAGCGGATCCCGCTTGAACTGTGCCCCAGCAGCAATGTCCAGACCGGAGCTGTCGCCTCGCTCGCGGAGCACCCGTTCGACACGCTCGCTCGGCTGCGATTCCGCGTCACCGTGAACACCGACAACAGGTTGATGAGCGACACGACGATGAGCAAGGAGTTCATGGTCCTGCATCGCCAGTTCGGCTACGGCTGGGCCGACTTCGAACGCTTCACCGTCAACGCGATGAAGTCGGCCTTCCTGCCGTTCGACGAGCGGATCGCCCTGATCGACGGAGTGATCAAGCCCGGTTTCGCGGAACTGCGCGCAACGAGCTGAGGCCGGAAGGTCAGCCGCGCTTGGTGAGACGGTCCTCGAAGTCGACGACAAGCGCCCGCCACACCTCGGACTCGTTGTCGAACGGGCCGGACGGCGCGAGACGCTTCGGGTCGGGGTTCACCGCGTAGTCGACGAACCAGCCCAGCGGCGTCGTCGACGCGAGTTCCTCGCCGACGGTGTCGATGCCCGCGTAGTCGGCGGCGTCGGTGAGCAGTTCGACTGCGAGGTCGAGCTGCTTCGGGTCCACCCGTCGCGGCCCGTCGAGGATGTCCTCGTCGATGCCCTGCAGCGAGTAGACGTTCTCCGGCAGCACCTGGTACTCGATCTCGGCCGTCTCGGCCGCGCTGCGGACGTCGGCGAACGTCGAGAGCTTGGCCAGGTCGTGGTCCTTGCCGTCGGCGAGGAAACGCGTCAGGGCACGCTCGGAACCGAAGCCGAAGATCTTGCCCTTCGAGCCGAGGAAAAGGGGGTCGTCGCCGAGGTAGCAGCGCAGCGTCAGGAACTCGCCGTCATCGGTGTAGATGCGGATCGGGTCGATGCCGACGGCCGCCCAGAAGTCGTCCTCGTCGACGAGATCGTCGTCGTCCTCGTCTTCATCGGTGTCGTCGTCATCGGACTCGTCGTCGATCTCGTCGATGCCGTCCGCGTCGTCCGGCTCGTCCTCGTCTTCGGCGGAGGCGGCAGCGGCCAGTTCCTCTTCAGCCTCCTCGACGGCGTCGGCGTCCACCTTCGGGCGGGCGATGACGTCGTCGAGCGCATCGATGACGTCGTCCCAGCGCTTCGCGATGATGCGGCCGATGCGGACCCACAGGTCGACGCCTTCTCGGCCCGCGAAGTTGTCGGTGCCGACGGTGACGGCGCCCAGGATCGGGTTGCCGGTGAAGAACTTGGTGATCGGCGTGAGCTCGCAGACCTCGCCGATGATCCGAACGATCTCCAGCGCGTCCTCGAGCTCGGCGACGACCTCGGCGCGGGGATCCTCGGCGGCCAGCTCGGGCACGCCGATCAGGTCGTACGAGTGACGCTCGTCGGGGATCAGCTCATCGGCCTGGAGCTGCTTGATCGTCTCCCATGCGGGATGATCCGCGAGATCGTTGTCGTCGTCGCCTCGCACGAAAGCGGCGAGCTCGGCGACGGAGTCGAGAGCGTACAGATCCTCGTCGAGACCGAGGAACGCCTCCCACTCGTCGTCGCCCTCGCGCCAGCGCGGGGCCCACAGAGTGAAGACGTTTCCTTCAGTGAGTCCGAGTTCGATGGGGACGATGTCTCCGGCCATGATCACAGAGCGTAGTCATGTTCCGCCGATCCTGCTGCACGCCCCCCGGTGAGCGGACGCAGTCGGCACCGAATGCGCGTCCACCGGGGGCGATCAGCGGCATCGGGTCAGGGCGTCATGCCCTTGTCCTGGGACATGGCGGGCGAGGTCATCTCGGGCGACATCGCAGGTGAGGACATCTCGGGGGACATCGCGGGCGACGACATCTCGGGTGAACTCATCGGCGGAGGCGTCATCATCGCCGACGACGGAGTCATCATCTGGCTGCTCGGGGTGTTGTCGTCAGACGAGTCGTCGCCGCACGCGGTCAGCAGCGCCAACGCGGCGGCCGACGCGAGGACGGCTCCTGCGACGGAGCGGCGGGTGAGTGAAGTGGTGATCGGCATGTCGAGCCCTTCTCCTTGTGAGACGCGCCGGTCGCGTCCCTCATTCGGGGATTCGGAGCCGGGACGGCGAAGGATTGCCGACAATGTGAACCGATCCTTCGGCGTCGCCGCGTCGAATACCGGATGTGAGGACTGTGGAACTACAGCTCGACGATCTGCTCGAAGCGGTCGCGGCCGGCGATCGCGGCGCCTACGCGAACCTGTTCGACGCGTTGGCGCCGCGCAATCTCGCGCTCGCCCGACGAGTGGTCGTCAGCGCGACGCTCGCCGAGGAGGTGGTGCAGGACGCGTGGCTGCAGGTGTGGCGGGACGCCGCGCGGTACGACCGGAGCCGCGGCTCGGCGGTGGCATGGGTGACGACGCTGGTGCACCGTCGCGCCGTCGACACGGTGCGCCACGACTCGGCGGCGGCGCGACGCGATGTCGCGTACGAGACGGCGAGACCCGCAGGTCACGACGCGGTGAGCGAAGCGGTCGTCGACCGGGACGAGACGCGGCGAGTGCGCGCCTGCCTGGACGGTCTCACCGGTCGGCAACGCGAGGCGATCGACCTCGCCTACTTCGGCGGGCGCACGTACGCCGAGGCGGCGTCGGAGCTCGCCGTGAATCCGTCGACCGTCAAGACGCGCATCCGAGACGGGCTGCAACGACTTCGTACCTGCATGGGAGGCCTGTGATGGGCGACGATCATCCCGACGACCTGCTCGCCGCGGTCGCGCTCGACGCCGTCGACGACGTCGAACGCCGACGGGTCATGCGTCACGTCGACGGCTGTGCGACGTGCCGCGCCGCACTCGACGCGCTCGAAGAGACCGCGGCGTCACTGTCCACGACGACGGCGCCGGTGAGCGAGGACCTGCGCAAGCGCGTGATGGCCTCTGTGGACGCCGACTCGGGCGACTGATGGCCGCGGCGGCGGTCGTGGCGGTGGTCGCC